>JBOFET010000097.1:0-2115 GCA_051648225.1 Luteolibacter sp. | reverse complement strand
TGACCACCGGTGATCAGGGAGGCGGCGGAGAGTGGCTGAGCGAGGCCCAGCGCGAGGGTGAAGATCAGTGAGTTGATGTGTTTCATGACGGGCAGAGACTTCGTAAGCACATAAATAATGCAACAACAAAAAAATTGTTCTTGCGAATATTTTCCGTCTGTGGCCTTTGTGAGTGCGTGTCGCGTCTTTCCCTGTCCACTCCAACGACCGCGGTCAACCGGTCGCTTCGCGGTTTCACGCTGGTTGAATTGCTGGTGGTGATCGCGATGATTGGCTTGCTGGGAGGTGCGGTCGTGATGGTTTCGCAAACAGCATCCCTTCGCTCGAAGGAGGTCCGCTGCATGTCGAATCTGCGCAACATCGGCCTGGCTCTCTATGTCTATGCGGATGAACACGGCGGCATATTCCCGGAGACCACCCACACCACCACGCTGGACCGGGCGTGGATCGCCGCCCTTGAGAGCTATCTGGGTGACTACGATGAAACGCGAGTCTGCCCCGGCGACCCGAAAGCCAAGGACCGGATCGCGGCAGGCGGCACCAGCTATATTCTTAATAGTTTCCTGTTTGTCCCCGAAACAGATGCCTGGGGAGATCCCGTCGGTCCACCGCGCAACCGGCCCGCCGCGATTCCGGAGCCGTCGCGGACGATGCTCGCCTTTGTCTGCGCCGACCAATGGGGAACCGGCCCGGGCAACGACCACACCCACTCGCACCTTTGGACGAGCTGGCGCGGAGTCACCGCCGACATCGCACCCGGTCGCTTCGGCGGAGGCAGACCTGGCGAGACCAAAGGCCGCTCCAACTACCTCTATGCCGACGGTCGCGTGGAGTCCATTTCCGCAAGCGTCCTCAAACAAAAAACCGAATCGGGCATCAACATCGCCCAGCCTCCAAGTCTGCCATGAAAGCCATCATTTGCCTCGTCATCTTATCATCCTCACTCGCACGGGCTGGACTTGTGCCTCTGGGTGTTCACGTCGATTTACGCTGCCACTTCGCCAGCGGAGAATGGACCTGCAACCTCAAGACCGACACCGACTTTCACGAAGCCTCCGCCGCGTTCCTGCCCCTTGCCGACAAAAATTATGTGAACGGCAACCCCGCGATTTCCGGTGCCCGGCATTCCCAGCCAGCCAGCAGCAACTTCGATTTCACCGGCGCGGATGACGGCCAGCCGATCTGGTTGGCCGTGCAGGGCACACCGGGCAGCGGCGAGGCTTGGCCGGGTTTCAGAAACGACCAGCCCGAGGGAACATTCGGCAGTTACATTCCGGCAGATGCGCGGGTGCCACAGGGAACCGCACGCCCATGGATCCGCCTCACCCTCGTGGACTATCAGCCGCCGCACGGCGCGGCATCCCATTTTTCGATGTGGAACACTGTCACCGGCCAGCCCCCCACCATCTGGATGAGTACTTATGACACCACGGTGGAAAACTCGTATTACTATGCAGCCGGTTCCCACGCGCACGCGGCACTCGGTTTCACCGCCCAGGGCATCCACCGCGTCACCTTCCAAGCATCGGCGTTTCTCGGTCCGGGCGCGACGAACCCCACCGGTCCGAGCGCACCTTTCACCCTCATTTTCGCCGTCGGCACCACCGCCCGCTGGCAGGGGGAGTCGTTCGACGCCTCACAACTGGCCGACCCGAATGCCAGTTCGCTCGCGGCTGATCCGGATGGCGACGACATTCCAAATCTTCTCGAGTATGCCTTCGGCACCCGGCCGCTTAAGGGAGGCCCGATTCCTGAAGCAGCAGGCCTGGGGATGCCGATGTTCTCACTGGTGAATGATGGCGGCACGCTCTATCAAACGCTCATTTATCCCCGCCGCCGCGCGTCAAGCCGCATGATGCCGGAGATCTATCAGCCTGTGTTTGCGGATTCACCGGCCCATCCATGGAGTGATGGCGGTATCACCACCACTGCCGCGGATTTCCCGCCGGAACAAGCCGCCCTTAACGCCCAGTGGGAAGTCGTCACCTCTCGCCGCCCGGTGCCGGAGGGCGGAATCCGGGGCTTCGCCCGTGTGGGTGTTACTCCGGGAGATGGTCTTGAAATCGCACCTTGAACAAATCCACTCATGAACCATTCAGGCACTCAGACAGCCGT
>JBOFET010000096.1:0-4153 GCA_051648225.1 Luteolibacter sp. | reverse complement strand
CCCGAAAGGTGAACTCGGTTTTTACATCCATTCCAAAGGCGGCGGCGTTCCGTATCGCCTCAAAATCCGCAGCCCCTCGTTCTGCAATCTTTCCATCACCTCCAAACTGCTGCCCGGCCACATGGTGTCCGACATCCCGGCGATCCTCGGTTCGCTGGATTTCGTGATGGGCGAGTGCGACCGATGACGCTTTGATCCGGCCATGAAGACCCTCAAAATCCTTCTAACCGCACTCTCATTCGTGTCCTCGGCCAGCGCCGAATTCGAATCGTGGACAAACAAGGAGGGAAAATCCGTGGAACTGGACCTCATCAAAGTGACCCAAGTCAGCGGCGAGGCGCAAGGGGAGTTTAAAATGCGCAATGGCAAGACGGCGACCATCAACGCTTCGGATCTCTCCGCTGCGGATGCAAAGCGCCTTGCTGAGTGGCAACCATCCGCCGCCGCCCCGGCTCCCGAAGTGGTGGCTCCGAGTGTGTTCGATAAGTTTCTCGACGGTGACTTGGTGGCACTCGATGGCAAGTCGCTGAAAACCCTCAAGGATTTCGTCAAACCGAAGAAATACTATCTGTTTTATTACACCGCATCCTGGTGTGGTCCCTGCCAGAAATTTACCCCTTCGCTGGTGGAGTTCTACGATGCGAACAAGCCTGGCAACGGCGACTTTGAAATCATCCTCGTCACCAGCGACGAGGACGAGGAAGCAATGGAGGGCTACGCCGCCGCGAAAAAAATGAAATGGCCTCATCTCAAGCTTTCGAAGGTCGCGCGCTTCAAGCAGGAATTCAACCACCCCGGGACCGGCATCCCAAATCTTGTAATCGCCGATACCAAGGGCAATCTCCTGAAGACCAGCTACGTCAACGGCGAATACGAAGGGCCGACTTCGGTGATGAAGCATCTTGGAAACCTTCTCAAAAATTAAGCGGCGTTTCCCACGCCATCGATCAATCACTTCCATGTCCCATTCCACTCTCGAAGAAACCGTCGCCTCGCACGAGACACCTGGCAGTAAATTCTATCAAGCCTTCACGGTGACGCCCGAGCTGGAGGCGGCGGCGGACGAGCGGATCTCGCATTACCCAGAAAGCAAGCGTGCTGCGACCCTGCCGCTGCTCCACATCGTGCAGCACAAGTTCGGCTACATTTCGGCGGCTTCCATCGATTGGGTCGCTGCCAAACTCGGTATCGAGCCGATCAAGGTGTTGGAGGTGGTCACCTTCTATCCGGGCTTCCGCCAGTCGGCTCCGGGAAAATTCCACATCCGCATCTGCCGCACGCTGTCCTGCGCTATGGGTGGCAGCTACGAGTTGATGGACCGGCTCTGTGAGCTCACCGGCATTGATCGCTCCGCCAGCGATTCCCATCACCATCCGGTCAGCGTTTCGCCGTGTGGGAAATTTTCCGTCGAGTTCGCCGAGTGCCTCGCCTCTTGTGGTACGGCCCCAGTCTGCTTGGTGAACGACGATTTCCACGAGGCCGTCGCACCCGGCAAGGCCGAGGAACTGCTCGCCAAATACGCGCCCGGAGTGTAGCCGAGAGGCATGCCACTGGTAGATTCTCAAGTCCTCCAGCAGGAGTCCGAACTTCGCGAGCGTTTCCGGGAAGAAATCGATCTGGGTCAAAGTGGAGAGTTCATCAATGGCGAGATCGTCCGGCATCTTCCATTCCGCCATTTACACAACCAGGTGAGTTCGTTGATTGCTGAAGCATTCGGCGTTTACGCTTCGGTCCTGGAAAACGGCTCGCTGGTTCGGGTTGGTGCCCTCTGCGGCTTTTCCCGCAATGACTACGAGCCGGACATCGCCTGGTTCGGTCCGAAAAAAGCCGCGTCGCTCACGCCGGAGACGACGATCTATCCGATCCCCGACTTCATCATCGAAATCCTCTCGCCAGCTACCGAGAAACGCGACCGTGGCGTGAAACTGGAAGACTACGCCGCGCACGGAGTCGCCGAGTATTGGATCGTCGATGCCGACAAGCGCACCATCGAGCAATACCTCATCGCCGGAGATGCAGGCGTTTACCACCTCGCAGAAAAGCTCGGCCACGGCGACATCACGCCGTTCAGTTTCCCCGGCCTTGCCATCCCGCTGGCTGCGCTTTTTGAAGATGCGGCGAATTTGGTTTTCCTGCGGTCACTGTTGTGACCTGTGCGGCCAATTTAGCCGAAAATTGAGTTTTGCATGGGGCGTTTCCCTGCCAATGTTGCGCCGAAAGTTTTGCGCATGATCACCTACACCAAGCAGCCCCACTCCCGCGAATACCGGCTCATTTTTAAAAACGTGGACCGCGAGGGTTGGGATCCGTCCATCGACTGCTACCTGCGTGACGGCGGTTATGAGGATTTGAAAAAAGCCTTCGCCATGCAGCCCAAGGACATCACCGAGGAGGTGAAAAAGTCCGGCCTGCGCGGGCGTGGCGGTGCGGGATTCCCGACCGGCATGAAATGGACCTTCATCCCGCCGAACAACACCAAGCCCGTCTATCTGATTTGCAATGGCGACGAATCCGAGCCCGGCACTTTCAAGGACCGCTACATCCTCCATCAGGACCCGCACCAGCTCGTCGAGGGCATGGTCATCGCCGCCTATGCGGTCGGCGCGAAGACCGCCTACATCTATATCCGCGAGGAGTTCCCGGAAGCCGCCCTGATCGTCGAGCGAGCCATCGAAGAAGCACGCGCCCGCAATTTCCTCGGGAAAAACGTGCTAGGCTCCGGCGTGGACGTGGAAATCTACGTCCATCGCGGTGCAGGTGCCTACATCTGCGGTGAGGAGACCGGCCTCATCGAGTCACTCGAAGGCAAGCGCCCATACCCACGCATCAAGCCACCCTATTTCCCGGCGGCGCTCGGCCTCTACATGTGCCCGACCATCGTGAACAACGTGGAATCACTCTGCCACGTGAAACACATCATCCGCATGGGCGGTGACGAGTATGCGAAGCTCGGGGTTGCTAGAAATACCGGCACCCGCATCCTTTGCGTCTCCGGCGATGTGAAGAACCCCGGCTATTTCGAAGTCGAGGTTGGAAAAGTCACCATGCGCGAGCTGCTCTACGACATGTGCGGCGGCCCCAAGGACGGGCGCGAGTTCAAAGCCGTCATCCCCGGCGGATCGTCCTCGAAAATCCTCAAGTGTGACGAAGTCTATAAGCTCAAAAACCCGGACGGCACCGCCAAGGATCTCGCCTTCTGGGACATCCAGATGGACTTCGACACACTCGCCGCCTGCGGTTCCATGGCTGGCTCTGGCGGCGTCATTGTGCTCGACGACACCCGCAAAATGTCCTGGGTGCTCAATAACCTCAACGCCTTCTACGCCCACGAATCCTGCGGCCAATGCACGCCTTGCCGCGAGGGTTCCACGTGGATGAAAAAGATTTCCGACCGCCTTGTGGACGGCACTGCCAGCCCGTCCGACATCGAGACGTTAGAGAGCGTGGCCTACCAGATCGATGGCCGCACGATCTGTGCCTTTGGGGAAGCATCGTCATGGCCGGTGGAAGCGATCATTGGGAAATTCCGCGATGAACTGCTGGCCGATACCAACGCCTCGAACGACGCGCTCCCTCACCACCCCGAGGCAGAAGCGCAGCGCCGCTTCCTCCAGCCAGCGTAGCGGCAATCACCGGTCGCCGCCATGCACACACCCGCCCTCATCGCCCGCGTGTTGCTGGGCGTCTGGTTTGTTTATTCCGGCGGGATGAAAATCTTCGGCAGCGGGCTGGACCGCTTCACCCGGGATATCGCGAACTATCAGCTCGTCGGCCCGCCCCTCGATGCGGTGGCCGCCTATTCCGTGCCGTGGTTCGAACTCATCGCTGGACTCTGTCTGATGCTCGGAATCCTGCGAAAAGGCGCGATCCTCACCCTCGCCGGTTTGGTCGTCGTCTTCGCGATTTCCGTTGGCTGGGCATGGTCCCGGGGCCTCGACATCACCTGCGGTTGTCACGGCGGCGACGCGCCGATCCAGTATTGGGCCAAGGCCTTCGAATTCGCCGGCTACTTCATCCTGCTCGGCTGGCTCTGGTGGGTGGAAGCGACCACCAGTCTCCGGAAAATTCCAAAATCTTAGGCGAGTTTCCGGAATTTGTTGCTATGAAGCGGTCAGGTTTTGGCCTTGGGGTGTCGCGGTTTGCGGATCTCGCG
>JBOFET010000095.1:0-3584 GCA_051648225.1 Luteolibacter sp. | reverse complement strand
CGATTTGCTCGCCGAGTTCCCGCGCACTGAATCGCGGTGCCGTCAGCCATTTTTCGCGGTTGCCCGCCGCACCGGAACCGTCGAGCAGCCAAGAAATCCACTCCGAATCCAGATCGCCGACGACGGCGAAAAGCGCCGCTTCCTGGATGTCCGTGCCCGCATCCAGCCCAGCGTCTGCGAGGGAAATCCCGCGTTTCGCAAACCATTCCATCGCGGGCACGCCCATCCAGCTTGCCTTGCCGAGCGGGCCGGAAAATGAATCGTCGAAGCCGTAGTTCCGGATCACGAAATCCCTCTCGCCCACCGGCACGCAATCGACGCACTGGCCGGGAGCGAGGGTGAATCTCCAGTCTCCGGTCGGCAGTCCGGTGATCGCGTGCTCGTGGGAGAGCGCGAAATCGGCGGGTAGTGCGCTGTTTTCGATCCAAATCATCCGGTTTTCCGAGGACCGCCGGGAGAAGACGAAATCGGAATTCAGCACATACATGTCCGGGTGCGGCTTCCGCCAGAGGTCGTTCTGGTCCGTCCGTCCGGGCGTGCGGTTTTGCAGCGCGGAGAGCGACTCGATCATCTGGCGGGTGGTGCCGAAGTGGTAAAACTCCGCCCCCGGGAGCGACACCACCGCCGTCTTCAGCCCGCTGATTTCCGGATCCGGGACGCCCGGCTGGGTGCCAAGTGAAGGCCCGAGGCCGGAGTAGAGTTCGTAAGCGGTGGCCCCGTCGCCTTGGAAGGATTCCCCGGTCCAGCCACTGCGGGCCATCAGCACGCCGATCGCCCGCCGACTCAGCAGCCACAGGCCGGTGTCCACCACGTAGGTGTGGCTGGACGCGAGTTCGCGGATTTCTGTTGGGGTCGGCTTTTGAAGGAAAAAGGCAACTTCCCCGGGCGTGTCGCGGTGGGAGAAAAACACGCCGAAGTGCGAGGCGATTTCCGGGCTGACCGTCATTCCGAATCCCACGATGTCCGCCTCGGGGATCGCTGGGATCGCGTCCGGGAACTTGAGAAAAACGTCGCCGCTCGCGACCAGCACGCGCGATTCATCCGGCGCGGCTTGCAGGATGCGCGAGTAGTCATCCGCCTGCATATCCAGCAGCGTCTGGTCCAGCCGTTGGCCGTGCGACCACCGCATCAATGGCACCGGCATGAGGACTTTTCCCGATGCGGCATAGGCCGGAAGCCGCCGACTCTGACCGCCAGCGAGGATGAGCAACCGCTTCGCGCCATCGAGCCACGACTCAAAATCCCCGGAATCACCGCCCTTCGCATCGACCAGCAACTGGGACACGCCCCCGCCGGACCCGAGCTTCCGGCCCGCCGGATCGGAGGAGGCGAACCACGGCGTCGGAGCGTTCGGGAAAATGGAATTGAACTCCCGCGCCATGGCCGGCGGGAGCGAAATCAAGCGTTGGATGGGTGCGGGCACGCCGGAGGTGTGATCGTTTCAACCGGAATTGTCAGCACTGTTGTTCACGCCCACCGCGCTTCCCGCTTGCCTCGTTCTTATGGAAACAGAGACTCCGCCCGTGTTAGCCACCCTCCGCGCCCACTTCGGCCACGACGCCTTCCGCGAGGGCCAGGAACCGGTCGTCCGCGCACTGCTCGAAGGCCGCTCCGCCCTCGCGGTGTTTCCCACCGGCGGCGGGAAATCGTTGTGCTACCAGCTTCCCGCGCTGTTGCTGGACGGCCTCACGCTCGTCATTTCCCCGCTCATCGCCCTGATGCGGGACCAGGTGGACGCACTCACCGCCAAGGGGATTTCCGCCGCGCGGCTCGACTCCACGCTCGACGCCGGACAGCTCGCCGACGTTTACGCCCGCCTCGATGCCGGCACGCTCAAGCTGCTCTACGTCGCCCCGGAGCGCTTCGCGAACGAGGCCTTCCGCCAGCGGCTCAAGCGCTTGCCCATCCAGCTCGCCGCCATCGACGAGGCGCACTGCATCTCCGAGTGGGGCCACAATTTCCGCCCGGACTACCTCAAGCTCGCGAAAATCTGCCGCCGCCTGAAGGTCCCGCGCGTCCTCTGCCTCACCGCCACCGCCACGCCTAAGGTCGCGCGCGACATCCGCAAGGCCTTCCGCATCGCCACCGCAGACCACGTGCAGCTCAGTTTCCACCGCGCGAATCTCGACCTCCGCGTCACGCCGTGCACCGCTGCGGAGAGGAAATCCCTGCTGTTGGAAAAACTCACCGCCGTGGACGGTCCCGCCGTCGTTTACGTCACCCGCCAGGAGACCGCCGAGGAAGTCGCCACCTTCCTCGCGAGGAACGGCCTCTCCGTCCGCGCCTATCACGCCGGTCTCCCCGCCGAGTTCCGGGCGGATGCGCAGAACTCGTTCATGGCCGGCGACACCCGCGTCATCGTCGCGACCATCGCCTTTGGCATGGGCATCGACAAATCCAACATCCGCGCCGTCTTCCACTACAACCTCCCGAAAAGCCTCGAAAACCACACCCAGGAAATCGGCCGCGCCGGGCGCGACGGACAGCCTGCGATCTGCGAGATATTAGCCTGCGGCGACGATCTCACCGTGCTTGAGAATTTCATCCACTCCGACGCGCCCTCGCCGCGGGCGTTGGGAAATCTCATCGACCGCGTGCTCCGCCTTGGACCCGTCTTCGACGTCTCGCCCTACGAACTCTCCACCATCTGCGACATCCGCCCCGGCGTGGTCGCCACGGTGATGACCTATCTGGAAATCGACGGCATCATCGAAGCCACCGGCACTTTTTACGCCACCTACCGCGCCAAGCTGCTGAACAAGGAGGAGAAAATCCTCGCCGGCCGTTCTCCCGCCGAGCGGAAGTTCATCCAGCGCACCCTCGCCGCCGGTGAGATGAAACGCTGGTGGCTGTATTTTTATCCAACCGTGCTAGCGGAGGAATTCAACTGCCCGCGCGAGAAGATCGTCAGCACCCTCAACGGCCTACAATCTGCCGGAGACATCATGCTCAGTGTCTGGGGCGTCCGCCAGGGTTACAAGCTGAAGAAAGACCCCGGCGACCTCAAACAACTCACTGCCGCCCTCGTCGAAAAATTCCAATCCCGCGAACAAGCCGACCTCGCCCGCCTCCGCCAGGTCCTCGGTCTATCCGCCCACCGCAGCTGCCTCACCGGGTATCTCACCAGGCATTTCGGCGAGACGTTGAAAGAACCTTGCGGCCACTGCGACCGCTGCCGGGGAGTTCCCGCAAAAACCCTAAAGCGCCCGAAGTTCCGCCGCGTGACTGACGAAGAAATCGCCGCAGTCAGAAAACTCGTGGATGAAAAACACGCCGCGCTCAACACCCCGCGCCAGCTCGCCAGATTTCTCTGCGGCATGGCCAGCCCGGCCGCGACGCGGGCCAGACTCACGCGGCACAACGCCTTCGCGATGCTGGCAGATTTGCCGTTCGCGGAGGTGCTCGTCATCGCGGAAGCGGCGTAATTACGGCCTAAGCAGCCACATAAGCGCACTAAACGGTGGCATCGACGGCATAACCCAACCCATCAAAGAACTTACGCAGCTTATCGTTACCCTAAACGAAGCCATAACCAAACTAAATGAAAGCATTGACGGCCTAAACGAAGGTATTACCAATATTCG
>JBOFET010000094.1:0-2302 GCA_051648225.1 Luteolibacter sp. | reverse complement strand
TTCAAGCTCTGCTGCCCGCCAACTGGATCACAACCCGCCCAGCCGCCTGTCAGACCATCGAGAGCCGGGTTGCATAGATGCCATAGCCGCCAGAGCTCTGGCAAAAATGCGAGAGGTGCTCTGTTGACCGCTTACGTTTGTTGGGCGCGTATCGCACAATTTCATTCTGACTCATCCGCCAGTAGCCGTTGCGGCTGGGGATTCGATGCATGGCGCTCACTCTTCGCGGGGAGGCGATGGGGGGAAATCTTCCGGGGAGAGTTTTTGGTCGCCGTTTTTGTCGAGTCGCTCGAAGCGGTCTTCTTGTTCGTCTTCGCCCAGATCTTTCACCGCGGGTCCAGCCTGGAACTCTTCGAAGGACAGTGCGCCGTCACCATTGACGTCCAACTTGCGGTTGATCTGGCCTGGGCCGCCTTCGTGCTCGGGAGGCGGGCCGCCGGGACGATGCGGCTTGTGCTTGCCGTCCGACCGCTTGAAGGGAGTCTCGGGGCGGTCCTTCGGGGTGATGACGCCGTCTCCGTCTGTATCCAGCCGGTCGAAAACCGCCTGTTGTTTTTCCGGCGGCAGCTTCATGAACAATTGACCGGCTTTGATTTCCTCGAAGCTGATTCCTCCGCTTTTGTCGGCATCCAGCTCCCAGAGGCGTTTCATGGGTGGCTCGGGCTGGCCGTCGCGCGGCTTGCCGAAACGGAGCAACTCCTCGCGGCTCAACTTGCTGTCGCTGTCCTTGTCGAGCCGACCGAAAAGCGGGTCGCGTTTTTCGGCCGGGAGCTTCTGGATGCGTGGCATCAAGTCGAACTCCGTTTTTGAAATGAAACCGTCACCGTCTGCATCGGCCGCTTTCCACAACTCGAAGAACCCGCGTTCCGGGCGATTCGGGCCACCTTTTTCACCCCGTGGAGGGACTTTCGAAGACTCCTGAGCGGGCGGCTCGATCTCCGCAAGGCACAGCGCGGGGATGAGCATGCCGGCGATCAGGAAGGAAACAGGGGTTGTTTTCATGGGCGGTTTAGGCTTCTTTGGCGGAGGTTTCCGAAGCGGAGTCATTCAGAAACTCCGCGTCACCGGGAAAGTTTCGACCCGAGCGGCGGAAACCTCATGCTTCCTTCACCCACGCGCCATGCACATCCAAGACATTCTCACCATTTCCAAGCCCTCGCTCTCCTTTGAATTTTTCCCGCCCCGGTCGGCCGCCGCGTGGGAGGAACTCTATCAGGCGATTCGCGAGTTGGAGTCACTCCAGCCGACATTCGTTTCGGTGACTTACGGCGCCGGTGGCGGGACGCGCGAACTCACGCACGACCTGGTGGTGCGGATCAAACAAACCACTTCGATCCCACCGGTGCCGCATCTGACCTGCGTGGGGCACTCGGAAGAGGAAGTGATGGAAATCCTGACCCGCTACGCCGCCGCCGGGGTCAGCAACATCCTCGCGCTGCGGGGCGATCCGCCGAAGGACCAGCCGGACTACGACTGGTCGGAAAGCAGCTTCCGCCACGCGGCGGACTTGGTGGCATTCATCCGCAAGTTCAACGACTCCGGCGCACACCCGGACTCGCGCGGCTTCGGCATCGGCGTGGCAGGCTTCCCGGAAGGCCATCCGGCGACGCCGAACCGGGTGGACGAACTCGATTTTCTCAAGGCGAAGGTGGACGCCGGTGCGGACTACATCTGCACCCAACTGTTTTTCGACAATCATGATTTCCTCGACTTCCGCGACCGCTGCGACTTGGCAGGGATCCGGGTGCCGATCATCGCCGGAGTGATGCCAGTGGCGTCCCTGTCCGGCATGAAGCGGATGGCGGAGCTTGCCGCCGGCGCGAGGTATCCGGCGAAGCTGATCCGGGCGCTGGCCCGGGCCAACTCGAATCCCGAAGCGGTGGAGCGCGTGGGCATCCAGTATGCGGCGGAGCAATGCGCCGGCCTGCTGGATGAAGGCGTGGATGGAATCCACTTCTACACGCTGAACAAAAGCCACGCGACCCGGGAAATCTATCACAGCCTGGGGCTTGCCGCGCTTGCCTGATTTCTAGCGGGTCCGCTGCTGGTAGATTTCCTTCGCCTGCTGCTCGGTGAGCTGGAAAATGGTGCCCTTGATCGGCACCACGATGGGGATCCGGTTCGTCTTCGGGTCCACGGGGAACTGCTCGATGAGCTTGGGTGCGAGCTCGAATGCATCCGGAAGCAGCGTGATCAGGAAGGATCCTTCGTAGCGGAGATTTTGCAACGCGCGCTCGGCATCCTGTTTTTCCAACTGGAGCTTTTCCGCCGCTTGGGCCAGACGAGCAACCAGCGACGATGC
>JBOFET010000093.1:0-2477 GCA_051648225.1 Luteolibacter sp. | reverse complement strand
AAGCCGTCCATTTTTCCGGCCTGCATGTTAGCGACCATCTGAGGTGGCGGGATGGTGATGAGGGAGATGTCGGCACCGCCACCGGAGGCGTCGCCGGGATTGATGCCACCCGCGGCGAGCCAGTAGCGAATCCACATGGCATGGGTGCCGGGTGGAAAGGTCATGGCGAAGGACATGGGAGCACCGGCGGCCTTGGCGGCATCGACGAGTGGCTTGAGTGCTTTGGGATCGGCGGCGACTTTGCCTTTGAGCGAATTGGCGAGGCTGATCGACTGGCCGTTGCGGTTGAGGATCCAGGGGGCGATCATCGGTTTTTTCGGAGCGCCGCCGAGGCCCATGGTGGAGGCGATGGGCATGCCGATGAGCATGTGGGTGGCTTGGATGTCGCCATTCGCCAATGAGTCACGGATGGCGGCCCAGCTGGCTCCCTTGGTGACCGTGGAGTTAATACCGTATTTTTTGAAGAGTCCCTTCTCGTGGGCGATGACGATGGGCGAGCAGTCGGTTAGGGCGATGATGCCGAAGTTGACGTTCGGGGATTCGGGAGCGTCGCTGGCGGTCTGGGCACCGACCCAGCCGGTGGGCAGGCCAGAGGCAAGCAGTCCGAGCGCGGTGGTCTTGGTGGAAACGGAAAGGAATTTCCGACGGGATAGTGATTGATGTGGTTCCATGGTGTGTTGAGTGCGTCGGTCCTAATCGAAGCGGCGCGGATGCCAAACCCGGCGTTATGGAAGTGGCTTCATGGATGAAGCTTCATCGACGGCATGAGATGAGTTCATGTTCCGTGGGAGACCAAGGTCGCCGCATGATAGAGATCCTCTCGGTAAATGCGGGAGAGCGATCCGGCGGTGACATCCGGAAGAGTCCCGATGGCGCGGAGGCCGGCGAGGACCCATGAGGCTTTTTCGACCGTCGGGCAATTCACCGAATCTCCGTGGAAGATGTGGAAGGAGGAGGCGTTGGTGGATCCAGCGCCGGAATTGAAGAATTTTCCGAGACTATTTTTCAAAACCTCCTCCGGTGCGCCGGTGTATTCCTTCATGGCGAGGATGGAAATCATGTCGTTCCTGAAGGCCGGGTCCTGGCAGAGTTTACAAGCCTCCAACAACGCAGCGACGAGGACGGTGGAGTCCTCCTTGCGCTCGCGGAGGAACTTGCCGGAAACCAAAAGAACCTTTTCCGGATGGCCGTGCGAGAGGTCCGAGGATGTGGCTGGACACCAACCGTAGCCGTCGAGGATGGACTCCGAGTTCCAAGGTTCACCGACGCAGTAGCCGTCGATGTGGCCCGCCTTGAGATGGCGCGGCATGAGCGGCGGCGGGAGGAAAATGATTTCCACATCCGCAGGGCATGAGATGCCGTATCGGCGCAGCCATTGATGAAGAAGGATGTGGTGGGAGGAGAAGCGGTGGGTGGCGGCGAGGGTGAAGGGGCGGTCTTTTTTCCAGGAGTTGGCGAGAAAGGCTGGAAGACCTTCGCCTTTGCCGATTTCCGCAGGATTCAGCTGGGTCGAGAGGGTGATGGCATTTCCATGTAGATTGAGAATCATCGGGACGGCGACTTCGCAACGCAGCTCGCTAAACCCCATGCCGAGGGCGAATGCGATGCCTGCGATGGATTGGGCGGCATCGAGCTCGCCATAGAACATGCGGTCTCTAACGCTTGCCCAGCCGAGTTCGCGGGAAAGTGCGACGTTCAGCCCGTAGCGGTCGAAAATTCCCGTCTCCATCGCAACGGCGATCGGTGCGCAATCGTTGAGCGGGACGAAGCCAAGCCGGATGGGTTGATGGCTTTTCTGCGGTCTTTCTGGGAGATTCATCGCAGGCGGATAAGCGCGTGGAATGCCAAAGGTGATGAATTGGCACAACCCATGCTCATTTGAAGGAGAATTTTAATGAGGGTGATTCATCTATGGACTGGGTTCCTGATCTGAGGCAGCTACGGGCATTTGTGGCGGTGGTGGAGGAGGGGAGCTTTACGCTTGCCGCCCGCCGGGTGTTTGTCACGCAGTCGGCGGTCAGTCACTCGCTGAGGACTCTGGAGGAGCAGCTGAACTGCCGACTCCTCGACCGGACGGGAAAACGCGTGGCGGTGACGGCGGAGGGTGAGTTGCTTTTGAAGCGCTGCAAGCGGGTGATTTTCGAGCTGGAGCAGGCGAGCCGGGATCTCGACGGTCTGCGCCGCTGGGGGCAGACGCGCATCCGGATCGGTGCGCCGCACAGTCTTTGTCATTTCCTAGTTCCTGCGGTGCTGCGTGAGTTTCGGGATTGTTTCCCGCGTTGTGAACCGGTGATCGAAGCCGGGGATACCACGGTGCTGCTAGATCGCTTAGCCAGCGCGGATTTGGATCTGGTGGTCGGGCTCAAGCCACGGGGAAAAGGCGACGAGGGGTATCGGCCGATGTTTCATGACCGGCTGGCGTTCGTCGTCTCGCCGTTTCATCCGTGGGCGGTCGATCCCTCGTCAGTAAGCTCAAC
>JBOFET010000092.1:0-15602 GCA_051648225.1 Luteolibacter sp. | reverse complement strand
TCGCGACTGAGCCGATCCCAGAGCCCGTCGCCATCGCACCGGCTCCTGCTGTTGCTGCTGTCACGCCCGCAACTGACTTCGTCCAGCCCATGGCAAACGCCGGCCTCGATGCCGTCGCCGCCGAAGAACTTCGCATCCTCATGGATGAACAATACTCCCGTATCAAACGCCGCCGCCGCCGCGAACTGGTGTGCTCGCTCGTCGTGTTCTTCGGCATCACCGGCGGTGGATTCGGCTGGTTCGTCAGCTCTCCGGAGCGGGTCGAAGCCATCCGTTCCGCCGTGAAGGAAGTCCGCTCTGCTGGCGACATCGCCGGGATGGTCGCCAAATATCAAAAAGCCCTCGATCAAATCGGCACCCGCGCCCAAGACATTGATATCCCCACCGAGTCCATGGGCGTCAGCGCCAATCAGGAAGGCCTCAAAGACGTCCACATGGACGCCGAAATGAAGGAAATGATGGGCACAGAAGGCAAAACCGTCGGCGAGCGGAACCGCTTGCTTCAAGAAAAGTTCGGCAGTGTCAAAGACGGTGGGTTGAAAGCCGCCGTGGTGCCCGCCTCCAAGCAGCAAGCTCCGACCGCGCCGAAAGTGGACCATTCTTTATCCCTGCAAGAGTGACCCGCCGCCCGCGCACCGGGCCACATAGACCGTGCTGCACGAGTCCGTCCCGAGCAATGGGTTGGGAAATCGAACCACGTGTGCCTCCGCAGCCGCGAACACTTCCGTCAGGCGTCCGAGAAAATCCTCATCTGGCGCATCGTCCGACCACAGCGCGAACACGCCGCCCGGATGCAGTTGCGCCGCAAGATTTCGCAAACCCTCGGCGCGGTAGAATCCGCCGTTCCCTTCGTCCAACAGGTTTCTCGGCGAGTGGTCGATGTCTAGCAGCACCGCGTGGAACTTCCGTCCCGCCAGCGCCGGATCGAAGCCCACCTCGGGAGCAGCGGCGAGTGCGAAAAAATCCGCATGCACCCACCGGCAGCGCGGATCGTCTGCCAGCGTTTTCCCTAGCGGGACCATTCCTTGATCGTGCCACTCGATGACCGGAGCCATCACCTCCACCACGATCAGCTCCGCCACGCGTGGATTTTCCAGCGCTGCGACGGCGGTATAGCCAAGCCCCAGCCCGCCGACGACCACCTCTAGCCTCTCCCCGGCCACCGCCGCCAATCCAAGATCCGCCAGTGCCACCTCCACCGCGTGGAACAGACTGGACATCAAAAACGCATCACCCAGCAGCACTTCGTAAACGATTAGATCGTCCAGCATCGTCATCCGCCGCCTGCGGAGAATCAAATCGCCCAGCGGAGTCTTGCGGTAGTCCAGTTCTTCAAACAGCGGCGTCATTGGCAAACCTAGGTGCCGACGGCGAACACCGCGAACCAATAGTGTTGCAAGGTTTTACTCCCCCCCCGGGCCGACCGGCAGATCCCTCGCGCCCCTCCCCATGCGATTGCTCGGCAGCCTTTCAATGTCCATGTTGTCTGATCGCCTTCTTCAATCGCGCCCTGGCCTCGTCGGATAGGTAATCGTCACCGCAGGCTGCGCCCGACTTCTCTGCGAACCTTCTGGACAGTTTTCCGATCAGGTCAATCTGCTTCTGATAGCGTCGGCACCACACACAAACTCCGAGATGCCGACGCGTCCGCAGCCCCGTAAGCCACGAATGAGGCTCCTCGCGCTCTCTGGAAAGGAGACGTGCCATTTGATTGCAGCGTGGCGTGAGGAGACACACCAGATCGTGGTGATAGTATCTAACGTATTGTGTGATCGTTGTGATCAATTTCGAAGTAAGTTGGAATTTCGGGCCTCCGGATAAAGATAGGTCGCGCCAATCGGCGAATCCTGACGCGGACATCCGAGAAAACTATTTTCGGGGAACCGCCTTGTTGAACCAGTTGATTTCCAAACACTCGCGCAGTGCCATGCGGGCGCGGTGTAGCATCACCCAGAGATTGCTCTGGCTGATCCCCAGCGTCTCACAGATGACCGGCGTGTCTTCCCCGTCCATCTCACGCATTACAAACACATCGGCCACCCGCGGCGGCAGTTTGTCCATGCATTCGCGCATCGTTTGCCAGAACTCGCCCCGATAGGTCACGGCTTCGGACTCTTGCCAGACTTTCGGTCCCTTCTTTTCGGTCCAGAATCCACTTTCAAATTTGTGTGACATCTCGTCCTTCATGAACTCCATGTCGGTGAACGTCGTTTCCCGCCCCAGCTTACGGAAATAATCGGCGATCTTGTTTTTCAGAATTCCTATCAGCCAGGTTCTTTCGTTGGAGCGACCCGAGAAGTTTTTTGCCGCGCGCAAGGCTGCCAGCAACGAGTCCTGCACCAGATCTTCCGCGATTTCCGTTCTTTTCACCCGCATCTTTGCGAAACGATAGAGACAATCCCCGTGATCATCCACCCAGCGCGTGGCGTCCACCAACGGCGTTTTGCCAGTTAGGAGAATTTTTTCTTTCATTTGCAAGCGTGGTAAATTGAACGGTGTCCACCGATGTCGATTCCGACTTCCGCCATCGTCCGGATCGGAAGCGGGTGAACATGGTCGGAAGGCTTGGTACCGTTACTCGCGACGTTGAAGCATTCGTGTGATACCGCGCAGCGACTGCTTTCGGCACAGAAGATAAGCATGGCAGGCGGGGTCATGGAGTAGGTGAGGTCGATGGGATTTTTGAAGTTCAATCTAGCAGTGGCTGCTCCGGTCAGACGCACAAAGGTGGCAACGTATTCCATCGAGAGGTAAAACAGCGTGAACCTCTTCAGTTATCCCGGACCATTTGACAGCTCGCTGCTTCGCGACGATTCAAGCCCTCTTCGTATTCCCGACCCACTTGCGCGGGTGTTCTCAAAAATCCGGAAAAGTTTGTAAGGTTCCCGCACCTCATCCGACTCATTGATCGAAATCGTAAGTTGATCGTCTGCTTCGATGGCAGACAACGGCCTCGAAACACGGAGTGGCGACTCCCCAGCCACTCGAAATCAGCAGTCAAACCAACCAAAGTAACAATTATGAAAACGAATCAATTCCGCACCATCATCACCGCCTTTCTCCTTATCGCCGCCGTACCGTTTGCCAGTGCTCAGCGGGCCGAGATGAGGAGCTACGTGCCCGTAGCAGAAATGAAAGTCGCTCAAGAGATCCCGGTCGGATCACAAATTGCCATCGTCTGCAACAGCGGTGGCCCGGTCACCATCCTTACCGTCGATGAGGAGCGCAGCTACCTGAAGGGCTTCACCTGCCCTGTGTCGAAGCGGGTCTATACCGTCGTCAACAGCGGCCGCGCGGGTAACACCGGCATCGCCTACAAGTCCGAGGACGGATTCACCGCCCGCTTGCTCACCGTCGGCAAGCCATAAGAAAATCATCCGCGAGAAATCTAATTATTTACCGAAGGCTCCGACCAGTGATGGTTCGGAGCCTTTTCTTATTTTTCTCCCATGGCACGGACCCAGAGCACTCACGAGGAAAGATGAAAACTTCCTCTCATGGAGTTGTTAGTCATGGCCGGTTTCAGAAAGCGCGATGGCGGCCCTCCGACGTAGCTAACAAAAAACAGGGACGCCCGGTGGCATCCCCGTCTCTGCTTGGTGGATCACTTCATTTCACAGCCGCTGCTCGCAGCTGATGATGCCGAAAGCGTTGAATAGGTCGAAGCCATCGCCACCGTTGATCACGGAGTTCACAGCGTTTGGCAGGCCGGTACCGTTGATCGATGTGTCTGTGCTGAGGATCAGCGTGTCGTTGCCATTCCCCGCGCCGAGGACCAGGCCCATAGAATCGAATCCCCAAAGGCGGTTCCATTTCCCGAACATGCCTAATCCAAACCACGACCCCGCTAACGGCCCGTCGGGTCTCTTAAACCGATTCGAATCGATTACCGAAGCGCCCTAGTTAGAAGTGGATGGCGTGGCCCTCGGCGGCGAGGGTCGCCTCGTGGATCACTTCACTCATCGTCGGATGCGCGTGGATGGTGGCGTGGATTTCCGAGCTGGTGAGTTCCTGGTCGAGTGCGAGGCCCATCTCGGCGATGAGTTCGGTGGCGTTCTCACCGATGATGTGTGCGCCTAGCAGCTCGCCGTGTTTCTTGCCGTAGAGCAGCTTGGCGAACCCATCCGGCTCACCGGAGGCGATGGCCTTGCCGATGGCGACGAACGGGATTTTCCCGACGACATACTCGATGCCGGCCTCCTTGAGGGCGCGCTCGGTTTTTCCAACAGAAGCGACTTGTGGGTGGCAGTAGGTGCAGCCGGGGAAATTGTGGACCTTGCGCGGCTGGTGGCCTTCCACATAGAGACCTTCGATGCATTGCACGGCCTCGAACGAAGCGACGTGCGCGAGCCACGGCGGGCCGGTGATGTCGCCTGCGGCATAGACGCCGGGGATGGAGGTCTCGTAACGATCACCGACCTTGATGTAGCCGCGGTCGAGTTCCATGGCCAGGCCGCCAGGGAGCACGGGCTGGATGCCGATGGCGACGAGGCAGATGGGTGCGGTGAGAGTGCCGTTTTCCTTGGGTCCCTCGACGGTGAGGGAGACGGACGTGCCGTTGTCCACCGCATTCGTGATCTTGGTGTTGGTGAGGACGCGGATGCCTTGCTTGATGAGCGATTTCTCTAACGCATCGCCGACCTCATCGTCCTCGACCGGGAGGACGCGTGGGGCCATCTCGACGAGGGTGACCTTGGTGCCGAAGGCGTTGTAGATGTAGGCGAACTCCACGCCGATGGCACCTGCGCCGATGATGATCATTTCCTTAGGCTGCTCGGCGAGGATCATGGCTTCCTTGGAGCCGACGACGCTGGCTCCGTTGAACGGGAGATTCGGCAGGCCACGGGATTTACAGCCGGTGGCGACGAGGATGTCTTTGCATTCGTAAAGCGTGCGGCTGCCGTCATTGCCGATGACTCCGACCTTGCCACTGCCTTCGATGGAGCCGATGCCGCGGAAGTAGTCGATCTTGTTCTTTTTGAACAGGAACTCGATGCCACCGGCGAGGCGGTCGGACACCTTGCGGGAGCGGCCGATGACGGCGGACCATTCATAGGAAAGGCCTTCGATCTTGAAACCGAACTCAGCGGCGCGGTGGGCGAGCGTGTGATAGAGCTCGGCATTTTTCAGGAGGGCCTTGGTGGGAAGGCAGCCCCAGTTGAGGCAGGTGCCCCCTGCGCGATCCGCTTCGACACAGGCGACTTTTTTTCCAAGTTGGGCGGCGCGGATGGCGGCGACGTAGCCGGCAGGGCCGCCACCGATGACAATGAGATCGTAGGCCATAGGATTGATTTGAGGAGGTTTCCGGCGCGAAGCTGTCGCGATGGAATTGGATTGTCAAAGATGGAAAGGCGGAAACGAGGATCTTGATTGTTCAACAGAGAATTCCGAGTATCCCCACGATGCGCGTCCGACCGGTAAAACTTCTTTTCCTCCTCATCGTCGCCGCGCTGGCCGGAGCTGCCGGGTTTTTTTTGAAACTGCCGCCCACCGCACTTGATGCGGACGTGCCGCTCTCGATGCCTGCAAGCGGTGAGCCGGATGCCCGCTTCCATTTCCTCTCTGCCTGGCAGACGGCGCAAATCCCGCGTGCGCTACGGTTCGACCCACCGCTGGGCACGGAACACGGCGGGCTGGTTTATAACGCGCAGAAATTCTGGGAAATGAACTCAAAGCGCGGTGGCCACCACACGGGCGACGATCTCAACGGCATCGGCGGCATGAACACCGACCTCGGCGACCCGATCTTCTCCACGGCGGATGGGCTGGTGATCTACGCCGGTGAGCCGTCCCCGGGCTGGGGGAAACTCGTCGTCGTCGCGCACGCCGCGCCGGACGGGCGGCCGCTGCACTCGATGTATGCGCACTTGCACCGCATCGATGTCGCGCTGGGCGCGCTGGTCCCGCGCGGCGGAAAAGTCGGCAGCGTGGGCACGGCGAACGGCTACTATCCGGCGCACCTGCATTTCGAAATGCGCACCAGCGACGGCGTGGACATCGGCGCGGGCTATGCGATGCTGCCGCTCAATCGGCTGGACCCGGCGGCGACCGTTTCCGCGCTGCGGAATGCGGGTGCGGAGGAGCTGTCACCCTCGCCGCTCGCCCGCGCCTTGGCGGGGCCATGACAACTCGCCCGCGTCACTGCGAGCTTGATTGAAATTTCCCCGCTGTGAGGAAAGCGCGGGCCTCGCCGACGAGGAAAAGGGAACCCGCGACAAGGACCGGGCATTCATGAGCTTCCGCAGCGGATAGAGCGTCTTCAAAACGGTCGAACACCTCATGCGGCGGCGCATCCGGCGGCAGGAAGGCGGGCAAATCACCGGCAGGCAGCGCTCGGGGAGTGTCCACTGGACAGAAGAAAATCGATGCGGAGAGCGGGGCCAGAATCCGGAGAATGCCAGCGAGGTCCTTGCCAGCCACCGCGCTGAAGACTAGCGCGGCTTTTTGCCCGGGGAAGTTGCCGCGCCAGGTGGCGGCGAGGATTTCGGCAGCGTGGGGGTTGTGCGCGCCGTCGAGGATGATCCGGGGGCGAATGAATTCGAAACGTCCGGGCCAGTTCACTTGGGAGAGACCGTAGGCCACGCTGTCCGAGCGCAGAGGAATGCCGAGGCGGTGAAGCGCGGTGACAGCGAGGGCGGCGTTCCATTTCTGGTGCTCCCCGGCGAGAGCCATGGGGTAGCCGGCAAGCGGTTCTGCGATGAATTCGAGGGGAGAACGGCGTTCGTTCGCCTCCTTTTCGAGGACCTGGCGCACGGCTGGATCCTGCGGCGCGGAAATCGCTGGCTTCCCGGTGACGAAGATCCCTGCCTTTTCGGCGGCGATTTCCTCCAGGGTATCCCCGAGATACTGCATGTGGTCGAGGCCGATCGGGGTGATGACACAGACATCCGCAGGCACGGCGGTGGTGGCATCGAGGCGACCGCCCATGCCCGTTTCCAAAATGATGATTTCGCACTCGCGGATCCGAAACCACCGCATGGCGAGCACCAGGGTGATTTCAAAAAACGTGGGATGAGTGTCCATCCGCTCGCAGCGGGCACGCAGCCCGGTGAGCATGGCGGCGCACTCGTCCTCGGGGATTTCCTCACCGCTCACCCGGATCCGCTCGCGGAAGTCAATGAGGTGCGGCGAGGTGAAAAGCCCGCAGCGGTAGCCGCATGCGCGGGCGACGCTGTCGGTCATGGCGGAGGTGCTGCCCTTTCCGTTCGTCCCGGCGACATGCACCACCTTCACGCCATGGTCGGGGTAGGCGAGGGATTCCTTGAGCAAATGCCGCGGGCCGTCCAGCCCCAGCTTGATTCCAAACATCTGGGTGGAGAACAGCCAATCGATCGCATCCGGGTAACGCATGGTGACGGGCCATGCTTCACCCGGAATCGACCGCCTGCCAAGCAGGCAATTACCAGTCGTGGTGGGTGGAAGGCTTGTGCATGTCCGACTCGGCAAGCGCACAATGCAGATAGAGCACGCCCTCGGGCGGGAAGATGTCCGGCGTCGGGCAGGTATAGCTTCCACCGGAGGCGCACGGGGTGGTGCCACGCGCATGCTCGTAAACGGACTCCTCGATGTAGCCCTTGTTCCGCAGGTGCTCCACGATGTCCTGGGTGCCGCGCTCCGCGTAGGGCCGACCGCCGTAGTTGTAGCCGTAGAGATTCTGATAGGAGCGGGTCGCCACTTGCACGTTGCGCTGGGTGAGGACACAGGTGGCGCGGTCGCTGCCCCGCTTCCAAGAGCGGGTGCCGACGAACATGATGGAGACGAGGGCGAGGAGGACTGTGATGACAACCGTGATTTCGAGTATGGTCAAACCGCGGTGCCGCACAACCCGGGGGGGGAGGTTGTTGGTCATGATGTGGGGGGAGGAGACAGCACAAACTTACCAAGATTTCAACCTCCCGGAATAACGTCATCGCGGAAGAATCAATCCATCCTGATATTTCGAGGCCGGTTGGTGGTTTCGACGCCCGGTCGTTGGAATCGATTGCCTCGCTTGTGGAGCGTGATAGCGTGCCGCTTATGGAGGGAGGAAAATTGGTCCATCGGTATGCGGCTTTCGCCTGTGCGGCGCTTTCCTTCCCAGTGGCGGCGTGGGCGCAGGAGCCGGCTGGAATCGACGCCGCGCGGGTGATGTTTCTCAAAGGTGACTATGCGGAGTCCCTCAAACTCAGCCGTCTTGCCCAGCCCGATGCGATGCACTTCCAGGCGTTTGCGGCTCTTGAAATCCAAGCTCTGCTAGAAACGGGAAACATGGCGGAAGCCCTCAATCGCGGGATGACCTTGTGGCGGCGCGCGCCATTCGATCCCGGTCTTGCGCTTGCCATGTCCGCAGCGCTGCGGACCAATGGCCAGGTCGCGCAGGCGCAGGCCGTGTTGGAGCGGGCCTTGCAAATGGAACCGCCACCGCCAGCCGCGGGCGATGCGGGCGTCACCGTCGCTTATGGCGAGCTGCTGTTAGCCGCAGGGATGGATGCCAAATCCGTACTGGACCACTATTTGTTTCCGGCGAAAAAGGCGGCCCCCGCAGGCCGTGAACCTTGTCTGGCGATCGGCAGGCTTGCGCTGAAAAATCACGACCGCGAGCTGGCAGCGGAAAACTTCCGCGAGGGTCTCAAGCATTTTCCAAACGATCCGGAGCTGCTGCTAGGCATGGACGAGTCCGGGCTGCCTCTGCCGGATGTCCAACAGAAACCGGATGTCAAAATCCTCAGCTACCTCGACCTCGCGCTGCTGGCGAACCCGAAGTCCACCGCCGCGCTGCTGCGCAAAGCCGATGGGCTGATAGGCCGGAAAAATTTCGCAGCAGCCAAGACCACGCTCCGGCAATTACTCGCGGTGAACCCCCACCACCCGCAGGCATGGGCGCTGGTCGCGGCACTCGCATTTCTCGATGAAGACAGCGCGGCCGCCGAAAAAGCACTCGCGGAAGCCCGCAAATTCTGGCGCGGAAATCCGGAGGTTTCCAAAGCTGTCGGCGTCACGCTTGCCGGGCAATACCGCTTCGCCGAGGCGATCGGATTTCTCCGCCAAGCGAGTCAGGAAGATCCCCGGTCCGCCTCCATCCGGCTGGAGCTTGGCTCCAATCAACTGCGCTTCGGCCAAATGGAAGAAGGCTGGCAGAACGTCGCACTCGCGCACGAGCTGGATCCCTACAACGTCGCCGCCTTCAACCTGATTTCCCTACGTGACAAATTGCAGGACTATCCGGTGTTAGAGAAGGATGGGGTGAAGCTCCGGATGTCACCCGAGGACATGGCGGTTTTTGGCAATGACACGCTCGACCTCGCCGTGCGCGCCAAGCGGACTTTGGCGGAAAAATACGGCGTTTCACTCTCGCAGCCGGTGATGGTCGAGATGCTGCCGCAGCAGGAAGACTTCGCGATCCGCACCTTCGGACTGCCGGGCGGCGAGGCGTTTCTGGGCGTTTGTTTCGGCCCACTCATCACCATGACCAGCCCGCGCGGTCGGCTTGGCCGGGCGAATTGGCAGTCGGTGCTTTGGCATGAGATGGCCCACACGATCACGCTGGAAGCCACGCGCCACCGGATTCCCCGCTGGTTGACGGAGGGCATCAGCGTTTACGAAGAGCGCCAAGTGCGCCCCGGCTGGGGCCAAGGCATGACGGCGGAGTTCCGCGAGCGGTTTCTCTCGGGAAAAATGCCGGATCTCATCGACCTCGACGAATCATTCGCCGGACCGGACATCCTGTTTGGTTATTACCACTCCTCGCTGGTGGTGGAATTCATGATCCAGCGCTTCGGAATGGAAAAACTGCGACGGGTGCTCGATGATCTATCCGACGGGACCACTCTGAAAAAGTCGCTTGAGAAACGCATCCAGCCCCTCGCCGGACTCGAAGCCGTCTTCCGTGAATTTGCGAAAAAATCCGCGTCTGCCTACGGCCCGGATCTCGACTGGAAACCGCTCACGGACGAGGAATACATCGCCTACCGCGACGATCCGGCCGGCTGGGTTGCCACACGGCCCAGGCGCTACGCCGGCGTCATGATGCGGATTTCAAAATTGATAGAAGACCGGGAATGGAACACGGCAAAAACCCTGCTAGAAAAAATCATCAGCGCCGAGCCGGACAACCGCGAGTCCTTCAATCCCTACCACGCCCTCTCACTCGTTTACCGGAACCTCGGCGATGAATCCGGCGAGAGACAAGCGCTCACGAAGTATTTGCAAATCGATTCGAACGCCTCCGAGGCCGCTGCGCGATTGCTGGAACTGAGCCAGGCCCTGCCCGCTGCCGAGCGCCACGCGGCGGCGAGCCTCATGTTAGAGACCAATCCATTTCAAGAACAGGCATACCGCACGCTCGCTGCTGTGACCCGGGAAACGGGAGCCACCGGGCAATCCTGCGCGGCTTTGAAATCGCTTCTCGCACTCGAGCCGCGTGATGCGAGTCGCCTGCACTACGAACTAGCGACTTTGTTGCGACCCTCCGACCCCACCGCAGCGCGGCGGCAAGTGTTGAAAGCCCTGGAAGAAAACCCCCGTTTCGTGTTGGCGCTGGAGTTTCTTGCCGATTTACCCGCTTCCCCATGATCACACGCCTCGCCGTCGCCGCTCTCTGGTCCATGGCGTTCATCTCGCCAGTGTCGGGTCAGCGCCCGGAAAGAAACCCCCGAGGCTTGCCCGCGGACCGTCACGGCGTCGCGAAATGGGAGAACGATCCGCGTTTCCCGGACGACACGTTCCGCTTCGTCCGCCTGAAGCCGCAAAATCACTACAAATGGGCGACCGACTTTCCGGACAGCGACTTGAACTTTTCCCTCCGCCTCCAGCAAATGACCGCGATCCGCGTCCATCCGGAGCCACTCATCGTCTCGATCCTCGATCCGAAAATGAAGGAGCATCCCTTCCTCTACACGATTGAGACCGGCTCGCTGGATCTCATGGATGAGGAGGTGAAGCATCTCCGCGAGCATCTCCTGAACGGCGGCTTCCTGATGATCGATGACTTCTGGGGCGCGGACGAGTGGGAGAACACCCGGCAGCAGATGGTGAAACTTTTTCCTGATAGACCCATCACCGAGCTCGAACTCGATCACCCGATTTTCAACATCGTCTTCCAGCTCAAGGAAAAGCCCCAGGTGCCCGGCATCGGACATGCCATGTCCGGCCGCAGCACGGGGATCTTCTACGAAAAAGGCGGCAAGGGCGCTCACTACTACGGAATCTTCGATGCCAAGGGCCGCATGATGGTCGTCATCTGCCGCAATACCGACCTCGGCGATGGCTGGGAACGCGAGGGTGAAGATCCCTTCTATTTCAGCGAGTTCAGCGAGAAAAGAGCCTACCCCATGGGTATCAACATCGTCGTTTATTCGATGACGCACTAACAAAATCATGATTCAGACCGAAAAACCACCATCCGCCGAAGAGGCCATTGTCTATCGAATCGCGGAGGCGAAGGGACGCATCAAGCAAGAACTCGCCAAGGCCATCCGCGGCCAGGACGAGGTGATCGAGCAACTGCTCATCGCGCTTCTATCCGGCGGCCACGCGCTCATCACCGGCGCGCCCGGCTTGGCGAAAACGCTGCTCATTTCATCCACCGCGCGGCTGTTTCATCTCTCGTTCAACCGCATCCAGTTCACGCCGGACCTTATGCCCGCAGACATCACCGGCACGGAAATCCTCAGCGACGGCGCGGATGGCGGGCGGCGGCTAGAATTCGTCAAAGGTCCGCTTTTTGCCCACCTCATCCTTGCCGATGAAATCAACCGCACCCCACCCAAGACTCAGTCCGCGCTGCTAGAAGCGATGCAGGAACATCAGGTCACCGCCGCCGGCACGCGCTACCCGCTGCCACAGCCGTTCTTCGTGCTTGCCACCAAGAACCCGGTGGAAATGGAAGGCACCTATCCGCTGCCGGAAGCGCAGCTCGACCGCTTCATGTTCGACATCAAGATCGACTACCTCAGCGAGGACGACGAGGTTGCGGTCGTCACCCGCACCACATCGACAAGGCCGGAGGCGATCCAGGCGCTCTTCACCGGTGAGGACTTGCTCGCGTTTCAGGAAATCGTCCGCCGCGTGCCCATCGCCGAGGAAACGGCGCGCTATGCCGTGCGGCTCGTCAGTGCGTCGCGGCCCCACCGCAGCGGCACACCGGACTTCATCAACGAGTGGGTGAACTGGGGCGCGGGTCTCCGCGCCGCGCAGTGCCTGGTGCTCGGCGGCAAGGCGCGTGCGCTGTTAGCCGGCCGCACCCACGTCACGCCTGCCGATATCCAGTCGCTCGCCCACCCGGTGCTGCGCCACCGCATCCTCGCAAATTTCCGCGCCGAGGCAGACGGCATCAGCCCCGATGCCATTGTCGATCGCTTGCTCAAGCACGTGCCTCTGCCCTGATGGAATCGCCCCGGAAATCTTCTTTTGCCGATCCCGCCGCGCTGATGCGGATTCGCAATCTGGAGCTGCGTGCCCGCTCAGTGGTCGAGGGGTTTTCAAAAGGCCTGCACCGCAGCCCACGCCACGGGTTTTCCGCCGAGTTCGCAGAATACCGCTCCTACGTGCCGGGCGATGACATCCGCTATCTCGATTGGAAAGTGCTGGCCCGCCGCGACCGCTGTTTCATCCGGAAATTTCGCGAAGAGACGAATCTCCGCTGTCATCTGTTACTCGATCTCAGCCGCTCGATGAGCTACGGCTCGCTTCCTTACACCAAGCTCGATTACGCCCGCACGCTCGCTGCCACCCTGGCCGTTTTCCTCCACCAGCAAGGCGATGAAATCGGGCTGCTCACCTATGATGACGCACCGCGCGATTACCTGCCGCCGCGCCATCGCAGCGGTCACCTGCACGCCATTCTCGCCGCGCTGGAGCGTCAGGCGCTTGGGGAATCCGCAGCGCTTCACTCACCGGTGGAGGCCATTCTCAGCCGTGGCCGCATGCGCGGATTGATGTTTGTCATCTCGGATTTCCTCACGCCGCTCGACGAGTTGAAAGCGCCGCTCTCCGCGCTCGCCGCTTGCGGGCATGATGTGACTTTGTTGCAAACGCTCGACCCCTCGGAGATTCATTTCACCTTCGACCGCTCGGTCAATTTCGAGGATCTCGAGTCCGGGCGGATCATGCCATCCGACCCAGCGAGTGCCCGCGCTGGATACTTGAAAAAGTTCAACGCCCACCAACAGGGACTCAAGTCCCTCTGCGACACGCTCGGCATCATCCATCATCTGCTGCCTATCGATCTACCTTTGGAATCCGCGCTTCACACGTATCTATCCGACCGCCAGGGACGCGGCGCACCAATCGCGCGCTCCCGCAGCCACTGATCCTGCCATGGCATTTCTC
Organism: Luteolibacter sp.; assembly: GCA_051648225.1. Lineage (GTDB taxonomy): Bacteria > Verrucomicrobiota > Verrucomicrobiia > Verrucomicrobiales > Akkermansiaceae > Luteolibacter. The sequence continues at coordinate 2,294 of JBOFET010000092.1, read as the reverse complement.
GCGCCACTTTTTCTCGCCGCCTTGGCTGCCATCGCGCTGCCGGTCCTGCTCCACTTGCGGCGGAACCGGCCAAAAGAAACTCTGGGTTTTTCCTCGTTGATGTTTCTCGACGAGAGTCCGCCAGTGACGAAGACCCGCTCACGCTTGCAGGACATTCTGCTGCTACTGCTCCGCTGCTTGGCCCTTGCGCTGCTCATCCTCGCCTTCGCAAGGCCATTTTTCCCGGCAGAAAATGACCTAACCGGGATGGAAGAGGGCGCGGTCATGAATTTCATCCTCATCGATACCAGTGCCAGCATGCAGGGTGAGCCATCGGATCGCGCCTTGAAGATGGCGGAAAATTTGATCGCTGGATTTCCCGCTAACGAGTGGATCGCAGTGGCAGGTTTCTCCGACCAGCTGCATACCATGCTTGATCCCGTGAGGGCACGCGAGTTGGAAAAAGGCGCACGGAAGCCCACTGCCCTCGCTGTGCTAACCGAAGTAAAAGTCGATGGGAAATCGACCCAGCTTGACACCGCCTTGCTCGCCGCCTTGCTCGCCGCCGTGGCTGCTACTGGCGATGAGTCACTTCTCAGAATCCATCTGATTTCCGACTTCCAAAAAGGCAGCGCAGTGGATCGCCTGCGCGGCGAAATCTGGCCTGGCACACTCCAAGTCATCCCGCACCCCGTCGCGGCGGAAGTCGGCTGGAGCAATGCCGGAATCCGCATGTTGCCGCTGGAAAACCAAGTCCAGCGCGCACGCATCACCAACTCAGAAGGCTCGGCAAAATCCGATTTCACTCTGATGTGGGGCAGCCCTGGCGAGGTCATCCAAATCAATGTCCCGCCCGGCGAAAGCGCGGTGATCGACGAACCAGCAGAGCTGCCCAGCGCGGGGAAAATCACGCTCACGGGCGATGACTTTTCCTTCGATAACGAGGCAGCGTGGTTCACACCGGCGCGCCCCGTCGCACGCGTTTGGTATCCCGAGCAGACGCAAGCGGCGGACACCTCGGAAGCTGCCTATTTCCTCAGCCGCGCTCTGCAATCCACGCCGGACTACACCGTGGAAATCACCGCCGAGCGGCCGCAGGAAACTCCCTCGCTGACGGTCGCCAGCAGTGCCCTCGATCTCGCAGGAGTTTTAGAATCAGGCGGCAATGTGTTGTTCACGCTGCGAGACGTGGCGTCCGCCCGAGCGCTTGGTAAAATCCTTGGCGTATCATCTAACGAGGCACAAGAAGCCGCGGTGAAGGGTCATGTGCTGTTTGGCGAAATTGACTACAAGTCCGCCGTGTTCGCGCCCTTCGCCGATGCGCGCTATTCCGACTTCAGCAGCATTCGTATTTGGAAATACCGCGCGCTGCCAACAGAACTCACCGCGAAGGGAGATGTAGTTGCGCGCTTTGATTCGGGCGATCCGGCGTGGGTGGTTTACCCACTCGGCAAGGGTATGCTCCACGTTCTCACCACCACTTGGCGGCCTGCGGACAGCCAGCTCGCGCTCACCACCAAGTTCCCGCCGCTGCTCCATAGCTTGCTCGCTCTCACGGTGAATCCAAGCTCCGTGCCCGCCGCGCAACTCGATCCCGCAGAATCCGAACTCACGCCGCTGCCAGAGTCGGAACTGCGTGCGCTCGGGCTTCCGCTCGATCCACCGCAAGACCTCGCCCGCTCCGCAGAGGTGGCGAAGGCGATCTCAAACGCGGAACAAGAAAGCCGCCAGCGCATCGGCTGGTGGTTGCTCATCGCCGCCGCTGGATTTTTTCTCGCAGAAACCGCCCTCGCCTCCAGATGCCCGAATCCCGCCACCTCATGATCCAGAAACTGCACGCTATTCTGGGAGAAATCGCCTCCCGCCGCAAACGCCAGCGATTTCACGGGGGGCTTGCGCTCATCGCGTGGATCGGTTTTTTCATCAGCTTGCTGTGCTGGGTCAACGGCGTGCCGCTCGGGAATTTTCTGCCCGTTCTGCTGGTCGTCCTTGGTCTATCAGCGGTCAGTGTTTTCCTGTGGAGCCGCCACGGCTTGAGTGATCCCCGGCAAATCGCCAAGGACATCGAGCGCAAACACCCGGCCTTACAGACCTCGCTGTTAGCCGCGCTGGACCAGAGTCCCGACCCAGCGTCCGGCACCTTGGGCTTTCTGCAAAACAGGCTCGTGCTCGATTCGCTCGCCTCGGCGCAGCGCGACCACTGGCTCGATCTGATTCCTCGGCCACGGCTCACTGGTTTGGCTGTGCTCCATCTGGTCGGCGTGTTTTTGTGCATCATCACGCTTTGCCTCATGTCGCTGCCGCGCTCCTTGCAA
>JBOFET010000091.1:0-1922 GCA_051648225.1 Luteolibacter sp. | reverse complement strand
GACCAGCCGTCGCAGACAAGATGATGGGCGGTGAACAGTAACTCATGGCGTCCGGTGGCAACCTTCACGAGATGCAGGCGGAACAACGGGCCGTTTGCGAGATCGAACGGAATCGAACTTTCGCCCCGTTTGATGAGCGCCAGCGGCAGCAGTGCGGACGGGGAGTTGAGCGCGATGCTGGAGAAGTCGTGCTCCATGATTTCGATGGTCCGCCGCGACGGATGGAAAAACTGGGTGCGACCGTCTTCTGAAAACGTGCTGCGGAGCGCCGGGTGACGCACGACGAGATCGTTGAGAGCCGCCCTCAACGCCGGAACATCAAGCTCACCTCCAAGGTGAATAATGTTAGATTCGTTGAACGAGCAATTCGCGTCCCTGCCCATTTGCACCGCGTGGAAAATCTCGCGTTGCGCTTCGGTCGTCGGCGCACTGTCGCACCGCGGGAATCCCGCGGGAGCCTCGCCGGCGTTCTCAGGTGATGCGGGAAGCAGCCCGGCAGCCTGCATTTCAGCGGCGGAATCAGTGAAGGCCCGGATCACCTTGTCGAGATCCTCGTCGGTGTGGGCGGTGGTGAAATACAACGGCCGACCTTCCCACACATGCACGCCTTTTTCCCGGAGGAAATACCAGAGCAAGCTCGCATACTTGAGGTCCGGCGCATGTTCGATGACCGCGTAGGCGCTGAAATGTGGCAGTCGGATCGGAACTCCGATTTTTTCGAAATGCCCGTTCAGCGTGCGACAAAACCGGCCGACGCGCTCTTCCATGTCGATTTGCAATCGCGGTCCTTCGCCATTCAGGTGTTCGACCACGCGCCACGCGGCCGCAAGTGCCAGCGGGTGTCTCACGAACGTGCCCGCGAAGAACGTCACCCCGACTTCCGGGAAACTGTCATCGCCATAATTCCACGCGCCGCCGTCGAGCGCGTCCATGTATTCCTTTTTGCCTGCAAGCACGCCGATGGGCATGCCGCCGCCGATGACCTTGCCGTAGGTCGCCATGTCGGCCTCGACGCCGAAGTAGGCTTGAGCTCCGCCCGGTGCGCAACGGAAGCCGGTGACGACTTCGTCGAAAATGAGCGCGGTGCCGGATTTTGCGGTGATTGCGCGGACTTCCCGCATGAATTCGCGGGGCTGGATCCCGGGAGCGCGGCTCTGCACCGGCTCTACCATCACGGCAGCGAGTTCGTGCGCGTGGGTTTTCAGAATTTCTAACGAAGCGGGATCGGCATAGTCGAGCACCAGCATGTTTTCCACCAGCGATTGCGGAATGCCGGGTGCGATCGGCTGGGCCTTGTAAACGCCATCCACCCATGCGCCGCGGACGAGGACTTCCTCGAACATGCCATGATAGTCACCGGTGAAATAGGCGATGCGGCTCCTTCCGGTGATCGTGCGGGCGAGGCGCATCGCGGCCATGACCGCTTCGGATCCGGTGTTGCAGAACGTCGCGCGTTCCATGCCGGTGAGTTCACAGATAGCCTTGGCGAGTTTCCCGGCGATGGGCGATTGCGGCCCTATTTCAACCCCGGTGCGGAGTTGCTCCTGCACCGCATCAACCAACCAGTCCGGGGAGTGGCCGAAGAAGTAGGTGCCGAATCCCATGGTGATATCGACGTATTCGTTGCCGTCGATGTCCCAGATCTTCGCATCCTTACTGCGGGCGGAAACGATCGGATAGACCATTTCCTTCCACAGCGACTTGAATCCGGAAACCGCGCGCGGATCGGCATAGTGCGGCCGGTGTTCGGTCGTGTAGGCCTTGGAAGAAGGAGTTTTCGCGCTGTAGCGAGCGATCAACTGGCCGAGCGCTTTCTGCTGAAGATCGGTTAGTCCTCCCTGTTCGCCCTTGTCGATGGGTTTGTAGGGGCCGAAGCGGGTGTTAGCCACCGTGCTGCGGGTGTGGTTCTCTGGCCATTTCAC
>JBOFET010000090.1:0-4129 GCA_051648225.1 Luteolibacter sp. | reverse complement strand
ATGGTAGAACGCTCGCGGAGCGCCTTCAGCAGCTCCGTAACGATATTCTGGCTCTTCGGTGTTTCCCGCCAATATCCTCTGATGCGGACGGCATTGATGGTCGGACCGGAAGATGGCGCGGCCCCTCTCTTTGGATCTGCCTGGCCCTCTGCTCTCATGTCGATCAACGAGGTGGCTCCGAAAGCCGTAGCCATGAAGTCCGCTTTGACGACGGATTTCCCACTGGGATTCTTGGAATCTGTTTTGCCGGGCGCAGCACCTTTGGCAGCCTCGGCCATGGGATCATAACCACTGAGTGGCTCGATATCTGCCAGCCACACCGCATCACTGGCAAAGCCGCCGCGGACTTCTGCCAACAAATCCATCCAGAAAACCCGGGCAGACTCCGCCGTGGTGTAACCGCCCGCGATCTGCCGTAGGGAATCCTCCGTCTTCAACAGCTTGTCGATGTCCTCCTTGAGTGGAGCCAGAGTGGTGCGGGACTCCTCCATGATCTCGGCTTTTTCGGTCGCCTTGGAGGCCGCAAAATTTTGGAAAGCCGCCCAAGCGCCAACACCTCCGACAAAAACGGCGGCAGCGGCGATGAGAAAGGGTTTACGCCGATCCGCCGCGCGGGACTGCTCGACGATTTGCGGGACAAGATCGATGTTGATCGCCGATTTTCCAACTCCGCGCAGGCCGAGGCCTACCAGCTCTCCCATGAGGTGGCCTTCGCGCTGGATGACCGCCGGGTCCACTCCCTTGCCGATGGTCACATTCCGGACGGGATTGAAATATTCGACCGGTAGATTGAGCTTTTCTTGGAAAAATTCGAGAGTGTAGGGAAGGTTCGCACCGCCCCCGGCGAGCAGTACACGGCGAGGAGCGCTGCCTCCGTGCTGGCTGCGGTAATAATTGGTGGTGCGGGCGATCTCCGCTGGCAAACGGGTGAGGGCATTCCGAATGACCATCGCCAGAGCCGCGACCGCCTCGTCCAACTGGTCGGTGTGGCCACCGCCCAGTGCCACCAGCCCGTTCGTCACCTTTTGATGCTCGGCATCCGCGTAGGACACCCCGTATTCCTTGGAGATGGCGGCAGTCACCGCTGTGCCGCCGATGGCGATGCTGCGGGTGAAGAAACGGCGGCCTTCTATGTAAAGCAGGTTGCTGGTCTTGGCACCGATGTCGATAAGCAGGATGGGCTCCTCGGGATTTCCGTAAGTGGCACGGAAGGAGTTATAAATGGCCATGGGAGCCACATCGACCTCGGAGGTCCCGAGTCCACTGTCATTGACGGCAGCGTTGATTTCGTCGAGGGCATCGGCCTTGATAGCGACGATGACCACTTCCTTCTCAGTGGCTCCTTCGATCAGTTCGTAGTCCCAAACCACCTCGGCGAGGGGAAAAGGAACGTGCTGCTGGGCCTCGAAAGTCACGAGCTGCTCGATGTTGTCATCCTGCAGCGGCGGCAGTTTCACGAAGCGGGTGAAAACCGACTGCCCGGAAATCGCATATCGCGCCTTGGTCTTGCCGACCTTGAGACGCTGGGCGAGGTCCGCGATGGCCACCCGAGTCTGCGAGATTTTCGAAGCCTCCAGAGCGGGATCCGCGACGATCGACTCAGAATCGTAGGCCGTGAGAACGAGATTGCCGTTTTTCGAAACCTCGAAAACAGCCATGCCAATGCGTTGGGAACCGATATTGAGTGCGACGGTCGTCTGATTGTCAGCCATGATTCGTTAGAAGGATGAGAATGTGGAAAATAGAGTGCGAGAAGATCCGGCAGGCATCACGCTCAGCGGCGCTCGACGGAGATCTCCGGGTAGCGGTCCCACCACATCGCGCTGAAGGGGGTTTCGCTCTTGTTGAGAAGTGGCACCACCTCGCTGCGGGAAATTTTGTCAGAAGCGGTATTCCACCAACCGGGTTTGCCCTTGTTGGTTCCCTCTGCCTTTTTCTCACCGTTGACGAGAATCTCGTAGCCCACGAACTCGACAGCACCCTTACCACCTGTCCCCGAACCTGTGATCCGCCGCAGGGACGCTGGGGAAACATAGACCGAGCCATAGACCTCTTCGTTCAAGGGGACGTTCACGTGATCGACGTCGGAGCTGAAGAGAAGGAAGGTGCCGGGCTTATCGACATTCTTCACTGCGACATACCACTTGATGGTCATCTTGTCGCAAGTCTTCGAAGCGGGCTCGGGCTTCATCTCGACTTTCAGCGGCACCTCGATCTCGAGCCAGTCGAGCGGCTTGAAGCTCTTGTTTTTCACTCCGGCAAACTGCGGCGACGGGAGATCATCGAAGGTCGGCGATTCGCCGGTGACCTTCACGGCTTGGCCGAAGGCGCTGCCGAGAGCGAGCATTGCGACCATGGAGGAAAGCGTGGCGGAAAGAATGATACGGCGCGAAAGTTTCATGTGGTCTAGGTTTTGAAAGACCCTAGGGAGTTGGATTTCGGGTTGACGAGAGAAAATCGCGATTTCCATGAAATTTTCGTTCGCGGTAAATACAGATCTACCCGGTGGCCCTCACAAGCGGTTGACGGGCTGCCGTTTGGAACGCATCACTTGGCCATGGCACAAGGGGAAAATCAGGTAAATCACCCACTAACAAGGGTCGTGGGAAGCTTTGGCAGTCTGCGGGATCTCGAAAAGTCCGCAGCGTCGAAGGTCCGCGAGTCCTGTGACCTTGCGGAAGTCCGGCTGGATCTGCTGTGCTCGGTAGAAAAAAAACTCCCAGCAAGCCCATGGCATCACCTATCAGAGTTCCCCTTGTTGTTCACCGCGCGGCGGGCGGATGAAGGCGGCGCTCTGCCACTCACCTCGGCGGAACGGATCGAATTGCTGCGAAGCGTCTTGCACGATGCCGCGTGGATCGACCTCGAAGTCGCCAGCATTTCCGAAATGAGCGGGTTCATCGCCGAGCTCGCCGACCGGCAAATTCCATGGATCGCCTCCTATCACGACTTCCACCGCCTCCCACCGACGGCCGAGCTCGAAACAGCCGCCAAGCGCGCCAAAGACGCCGGCGCAGCCATCTTCAAAGCCGCCGCCCAACTCAACTCCCCCGCTGACCTCGCACGCCTCGCGGAGTTCCAGCTCGCCGATCACGGGCTGCCCGTCTCCACCATGGGCATGGGGCCGCTAGCACCCGTCTCCCGGCTGCTATGCGCCCAGTGCGGCAGCGTGCTGAACTACGGATTTCTGGGAGAGACCGCTACCGCACCGGGTCAGTGGGACAGCGCCTTGCTGAAAACTGCGATCTCCCAGCTGGCCTCGTATCCAAGCTAACCGATCACCTCCACCGGCGCGTCCGGCAGCGCCTTGAGGAATGCCTTGCCGTAGCGTTTCGTGAGAATCCGGTTGTCAAGAATGCACACCAGCCCCTTGTCGCGCTCGGTGCGGATCAAGCGGCCCACGCCCTGGCGCATCTTGAGAATCGCCTCCGGCACCGAGTAGTCCATGAACGGATTTCCCCCCGCCGCCTCGATCGCCTCCAGACGCGACGCGGTGAGCGGATGATCCGGCACGGCGAAGGGCAGCCGCGTGACGATCACGTTAGACAGAGCCTCGCCCGGCACGTCCACACCAGTCCAGAAACTATCCGTTCCGAACAGCACACTGTGCACGTCGTTGCGGAATTCCTCGATCATCTTGTGCCTTGGCATCCCGTCCCCTTGCAGGAAAACCCGCCAGCCCTGGGTGCGGAAAAAGTGCTCTAACCGCTGCGCCGCATCCCGCATCGTGCGGTAGCTGGTGAAGAGCACGAAGGCCCGCCCGTCACTCTCTAGCACAGACTGCCGAATCCCCTCCGCCAGCAGCTCGTCATAGCGCGGAGTCCCCGGATCCGGCACGCTTTTGTAAATGCGGATCTTCATCTGCCGCTGGTAGTCGAAGGGACTGCCGATGCACAGCGCCCGGGTATTTTCCGCCCCCACCCGGCCGCGGAAATAGCCGAGCTTCGGATCGCCCACGCCCAGCGTGGCACTCGTGAGAACCAGACTTTTCTTCCCGGAAAACAACAAAGGCCGCAGCTTGTCCGCCACGTTCACCGGTGCCGCATGCAGGCTGAACTGCTGCTCGTCCCGCCCGCTGCGCTCCACCCAATAGACGCTGTCATCCGTCGCCTGATCGAGGAAAACCCCC
>JBOFET010000089.1:0-11592 GCA_051648225.1 Luteolibacter sp. | reverse complement strand
CGGAGTCGAGCTGGAGGTCGTGAACAGTCCCGAGTGCATCGAGATGATGACCCATTTCATCGCTGCCCGGCCGGAGCTTTGGAACGAGGACATCGGGGAACCTTGAAGTTCTGCTATCGACAAGGCCCGGGAGTCATTTCATGTTCCCGCCGAAGATGACTCCGGCTCAAATGATTTCGTTCGTCCTCATGGTGACCGCCCTCTCGGCGGCCGCAGCACCGAAGATCGCGCTGGTGCGGATCAAGGATATCTACACCGCACTACCATCGACAGCGGCCATCCAGAAGCAAATCAAGGACGAGCAGGCGGCAATCATGAAAAACGAGAGAGCCGAGCAGCTCCGCAAGATCATCGGCGAGCTGCAAGCCTTGCAAGCCCAGCTTTCTGACAAGACGACCCCGCCCGACGAGGCGACCAGCAGGACGCTTGCCCGCAGCTACGAAATCAAGCGCCAGGAAGCTCAGACGCTTCAGCAGGAATTCGAAAACTACAAAACAGAGCAGGAAAAAATCATCAACCGCAAAATGGTCGCCGGGATGCGTTCCTCTCTCAACCGGATCGAGGCAGCCTCGCAAAAAATCTCCAAGGAGCGTGGATTCGACGCCGTTTTCGACAGCTCCGGCGATTCCAACACGGGTGTCCCATTTATCCTGTTTTCCAAAAATGCCACGGATCTCACTCCCGAAATCGAAGCCGCACTCAAAGGCAGCGATCCAGCCACCGCAGTCAATCCACCAGGCTCCACGACAAAAGCCGTCAAATCCGCCCGCTAAATCCCCTCACCTCCCCCGACCATGGAAATTCTCACCCAGATCCTTCAACACCCGTTTACCTGGGGTTTACTGCTCGGACTGCTCATCGCCGGATTCATTTGGAAAGCCGGCTTCACGGCCCGCCGGAATGTCACCCGCGAGCTAAAGCGCGTGGAAGCGGAACTCAAAAATCTCCAGAACCATCTCAACACTCAGTTGAAAATCACCGCCAGCGGCAATGATGCCCTGCAAGCCGAGTTGGAGACTCTGCGCAAGCAGAACGAAACTCTGCGGGTGAACCAAGCCGCCCTGCAACAAAAACCCGGGCGCGCCGAGCAACGCCTTCTGCAGGTGCAGGAAATCGCCATCCGCCGGATGCGTGAGCAGGCACCCGGCTTCGCCCCCGCTTGGGAGCAAGCGCTGCGCCAAGGCGAGCAGGAGGTGGATGCCGCCGACTCGGGATTGGTCAAACTCGTGCGCCGTGTCATCCCGGGCTTGGGAAACACTTCCCAACCCCAGCCCGCCCTGACCGTGACGGAAGAGCCACAAAACCGCTCGTGACCTCCGCCCATCTGTGGCATCGGGCTCGTTAAAATTAACGCAAATGACTTGCAGGATAAGCAGTTTAAGCGACTTTCCCGCCATGATTTGCCGAATCCTCATTGCCGCGATCCTCTCACTCCTCCCGCTCTCCGCCACCGGGCTGAAAGTCGCGGTGCTGCATCCCCTGCTAGCCGATCTCGCCAAACACGTGGGCGGCGACCAGGTGGAAATCGTCGATCTCATCGGGCCGAACGGAGATCCACACCATTTCGAACCGTCGCCCGATGACCTCAAACGCGCCGAAGATGCGAAGCTCTATCTGGTCGCCGGAATGGGGCTGGAGGGCTATTTGCCGAAGTTAAAAGCCATCATCGCGAATCGCGCGACTCTCGTCGAGGTGGGGGCGACTCTCCCGGCGCTGGAAGGGGCGTGCGACCATGAAGGGCACGACCACGCCCACGCCCATGAAATCGACCCGCATTGGTGGCAGTCCGTCGATTTGTTCCGCCGCGCGACCGGCATCGTCACCGAGGCGCTGATCGCCGCCTCCCCGGAAAACGCAACCACCTTCCGCAAGAACGCCGATGCCTACCGTTACGAGCTGGATCTGCTGGAGCGATGGGTGAAAAAGGAGATTTCAAAGATCCCGCGGGACAAGCGCCACCTCGCCACAGCGCACGCGGCGTTCAACTATTTCTGCGAGGAATTCGGCTTCACACCGCATCCGATCCAGGGAATCAACCGCGAGCAAATGCCCGATCCCCAACAACTCGCAGCGCTGGTGGCCGATCTGAAGGAGAACCACGTCGCGACGATTTTTCCGGAAAAAGAATCGAATCCGAAAATCCTCCAAACGCTCACCCATGACACCGGAATCCGGCTGGGTGAGCCGCTGATCGCCGACGGAAACGGCGGCTTGGGATACATCGCGATGATCCGCCAGAACGTGCAGGCCATCGTCAAGGGCCTCGAGCCGAAGCCATAAGAGACGCCAAACTCCGGGACACTCGAACCCGAGTTTGACACCCCCCACCCGAATCACTAACACAGCCGCGATGAAAAACCTCCACCGTTCAAAAATCACGCTCTCACTCCTCGCCGCCTTTCTAACTCCCATGAGCGCCGCCATCGCCATCGAAAGCCTGGCCGTGGGAGCAAACCCTGAAAGCCTCACCCGCGGCTTCGATGGGAAGTTCTTCATCACCCTCATGGGAGAAACCCGCACCGAAGGCGATGGCAACGGCGGCATCGCGATGATGGACGCGGGTAAAATCACCACGTTCTGCACCGGCATGGACGATCCCAAGGGCATCGTCCTCATGGGAGATTTCCTCATCACCGCCGACTTTAAAAAAGTTTGGAAAATCAACCGCAGTGGTCAGAAAGAAGTGCTCGCTGGCCCTGAAGCCTTCCCCAGCCCACCGCTTTTCCTGAACGACGTGGCACTCGCCCCCGATGGGAAAAGCGTGCTCGTCACCGACATGGGCGCACGCGACAAAATGTTCGACGCGAACAAACAACTCTGGCCACTGGATAGCCCGGAGGGAAAAGCATTCCCCGCAGCGGGCAGGGTCTATCGCATCACCCCGGACGGAAAAGTCACCGAGGTCATCGCCCCCGACACCCGGATGCCGGGGCCTAACGGCATCACCAATCTAAAGGACGGCACCATCCGGGTCGCTGAATTCTTCCTCGGCGAGATCCTCGAACGCGATGGCGACCAGTGGAAAGTCCTCGCCAAGGGCCACCGCAGTGCGGACGGCATCGACCAAGACTCCAAGGGGCGCTTCTACGTCTCCGAAGTGCTCACCGGCAAGGTCACCCGCTACGAGGCGGACGGCAGCGGTCGCACCGAACTCGGGGCGGGAATGACATCCGCCGCCGATCTGCTCGTCGATGAGAAGGACCAAATGCTGATCGTCCCGGATACCAAGGCCGGGAAACTTTTCTTCATCCCCCTTTGAAAGGTCGCTCTCGCAGCTTTTTCCAACAAAAGCACATTTTACCTGACAACCAGGTGCGTTCTCAAGCGTTGATCCCACCGTCTAACTTCAGATCCAACCTACCCTGCTAGAGCCAGTCCACGATGAATATCAAATCGAGTATCGAAAAAGTTCCCGGTGGCATGATGGTGATCCCCCTCATCGTCGGGGCGCTCATCAATACCGTTGCCCCCGAGTTTCTCAAAATCGGGGGATTCACCACCGCCATGGCGACGGGTGCCACCGCCATCATCGGCGTGTTCCTCGTCTGCATGGGAGCCGAGATGGATTTCAAGGCGGCACCGGAGGCTTTGAAGGTCGGGACGGTTGTCACCTTCGTCAAATTCGCATCAGGCGTCGCCGTCGGCCTGCTGGTCGCAAAATTCTGCGGGCCTAACGGGCTGTGGGGTCTTTCCTCACTGGCGATCATTTCCGCGATGACCAACTCCAACGGCGGTCTCTACGCCGCTCTCACCAGCCAGTTCGGGAAAAAGTCAGAGGTCGGCGCCATCGCCATGCTCTCCCTCAATGACGGGCCGTTTCTAACGATGGTCGCGCTGGGAACCGCAGGCATCGCCACGGTGCCGTACCTCACCCTCATCGGTGTCGTCCTGCCCATCGCTCTCGGCATCATCATCGGTAATCTCGACCCGAAAGCCCGGGAGTTCCTCGGAAAAGGCGGCCCGGTTTTGATTCCGTTCTTTGCCTTCGCGCTCGGCTGCGGGCTCAGCCTGAAAATGCTCTGGGAAGCGGGTCTGCCCGGCATTCTCCTAGGACTTCTAACCGTGGGCGTCGGCGGATTCTTCAACATCATGGCGGATAAACTGACAGGCGGGACCGGAGTGGCCGGTGCCGCCGCATCCAGCACGGCGGGCAACGCGGTCGCCACCCCTGCGGCACTTGCGCTCATCGATCCCAACATCGCCGACATCGCCAAGATCGCGACGCCTCAAGTCGCCGCAGCCACGATGACCACTGCCATCCTCGCACCTCTTCTAACCACCTACATCTACAACCGAAACCTGCGCAAAGAGAACGCAACCAAGAGCAACCATTAATCCCCCCATGAACGAATCCATTCACAAATACGCCAAGGTGGGCTTGGTCCACTTCATGGCCTACCCGTCCACCATCCGTGGAGAAGGCCCCATCGAGGAAACCGTGCGCAAGATCGCTCTCGACGATTACTTCGACGCCATCGAAATCAGTTGGGTCAAAGATCCCGAGACTCGCGCCAAGGTCAAAAAAATCCTGGCCTCCTCGCACCTGAGCGTTGCGTATGGCGGGCAACCCCGGCTGCTGACGACAGGCCAGAATATCAACAGCCTCGACGAGACCGAGCGAAACATCGCCCTCTCAAACCTCAAGGAAGGAATCGACGAAGCCTATGAACTGGGTGCCGGTGGATTCGGATTCCTCGCGGGAAGATATGCCGAAGAAACGAAGGAGGAAGCCTATCAGGCCCTGGTGAAATCCACCCAGGAGATCTGCGCGTATGCGAAATCCAAAGGCGATATCAAGATCGCGCTCGAGGTGTTCGACTATGACATCGACAAGTGCTCGCTGATCGGCCCCGTCGCCCTCGCGAAGCGGTATGCCGAGGAGATCTGCACCGAGTTCGACAACTTCGGACTGATGGTGGATTTGAGCCACATCCCGATCATTCACGAATCCATGCGGGAATCCCTCATTCCGGTGAAGGACTACATCATCCACGCCCACATGGGCAACTGCATGATGAAGGACAAGACCGATTCCGCCTACGGTGACAACCATCCCCGCTTCGGCTATCCCGGCGGTGAGAACGATGTCGAGGAGCTTGTCGAGTATCTGAAAATCCTGCTGGAGATCGGTTACCTGAATCCAGAGAATCCACGCTTCCTCAGCTTCGAGGTGAAGCCGGTGGGTGACGAGGATCCCGACCTGGTCGTGGCAAATGCGAAACGCACCCTCAACGCCGCGTGGGCCAAGCTTTGATATTCTAACCTAACTTCTTCTTATGAAAATTGTTGTCCTAGACGGATTCACTCTCAACCCCGGCGATCTCAGCTGGGAAGCCCTCGAAAAACTCGGAACCTGCACGATCCATGACCGCGTGAGTCATGATCCAGAGGCGGTCATCGCCGCGATCGGCGACGCGGACGCGATTTACACCAACAAAACACCCCTGCCGCAAAGCGTTTTGGAGAAATGTCCCACCGTGAAATTCATCGGAGTCCTGGCGACGGGATACAACATTGTGGATGTGGCCGCTGCCAATTCCTTGGGCATGGTCGTGGCGAACGTACCCACCTACGGCACCACGGCCGTCGCCCAGTTCACCATGGCCTTGCTGCTGGAAATGTGCCACCACGTCGGCACCCACAGCGAGGATGTCCGCAGCGGAAAGTGGTCCCGTTCCGTGGATTTCTGTTACTGGGACCACCCGTTGATCGAACTCAGCGGCAAGACCCTGGGCATCGTTGGGTTTGGCCGCATCGGCCAAGCCACTGCCAAGCTGGCCGAGGCATTCGGACTGAAAATCCTCGCCTCTGGCAGCTCGCCCACCCGCACCCTCGAGTCGGAAAACTGGAAGTATGTCCCGCTGGATCCACTGTTAGCTGAGTCGGATTTCATCAGCCTGAGCTGTCCGTTGGTCCCGGGTAACATGGGCCTGATCAACAAGGACTCCATCGCAAAGATGAAGGACCGCGTCATGATCATCAACACCGCCCGCGGCCCCCTCGTGGTCGAGCAGGATCTAGCGGATGCGCTGAACAGCGGGAAAGTCGCCTACGCGGCGGTGGACGTGGTTTCCAAAGAGCCGATCCTCGCCGAGAATCCACTTCTCAAGGCGAAGAACTGCATCATCACTCCCCACATCGCGTGGGCACCCAAAGAGTCCCGGACCCGGCTGATGAAAACGGCGGTGGACAATCTCGCAGCCTTCATCAGCGGAAATCCCACCAACCTCGTCAAACCCTGAGCTCATGAGCAGAAACATCATCAACACCGCCAACGCACCCGCTGTCATCGGACCGTTTAACCAAGGAATCGTCGCCAACGGTTTTCTTTTCACCTCGGGGCAGCTCCCGATGCACCCCGAAACCGGGGCGGTCCCGGATAGCATCGAGGCCCAGACCATCCAGGTCCTGGAGAATCTCAAAGCGATCATCGAGGCAGCCGGTGCGACTCTCAGTGACGTGGTCAAAACCACGGTCTATCTGCAAAATCTCGGGGACTTCGCAGTGGTGAACCAAATCTACGCCACGTATTTCCCGGAAAGCGCACCGGCGAGAGCCTGCGTGGAAGTCTCGAAGATGGCCAAGGAAGCGCTGGTCGAGATCGATGCCATCGCTGTTCTCAAGTAGGCGCCTGAGCAGCTATGGAGAAGGGGTTTGAAACCCCTTCCCCTGGCAAGAGATTCACAGCAAACCGATGAAGAAAGGGTTGTTTAAACCCTTTCTCCATACTTGTGAATCAATCACACTTCGGCATGGCGACCCATGCGCCGTCGTTCTCGTTGCTCTTGATGCAGGTCTCGATGAACGCAAGGCCGGTCCAGCCATCGTCAACGGTGGCGTATTTGCTGCCGTCGGTGCTGAATTTCTCGCCAGCTTTCCATTTTCTCACATCTGCTTCAAAGCAACGGTGGAGACGGGCGAAGGCGTCGTGAAACGCCTCCGGGTGGCCAGCGGGGATCGTCGGCTCCGCCATTAGATCGGCAGGGACGTCCTCCGGCAGGAAGCCGTCGCCCGCAGTGACGGCACCGCGCCAATAAACCCGGTCCGGTTGATTTGGCAGGTGGATGGTGATTTTTTCCGGGTCTTCCTGGCGCCAACGCAAGGTGCCCTTGCTGCCGGAAACGTCGATGCCAAGATCGTTCTTGTGCCCGATGCAGATCTGCGACGCGCGGACCAGGGCTTTTCCGCCGTTGCTGAGCTTGCAGTAGATGGTGAAGTGGTCGTCGAGCATGCGGCCTTCCACGAAGGTTTCCATCTGTGCGGAAACCTCGGTGATTTCGAGGCCGGTCACGTAGCGCAACTGCATGAGAGCGTGGGTGCCGATGTCACCACCGCAGCCGGAGCCGCCGGCGCGTTTGGGATCGACACGCCAGCTGGCTTGTTGCTGGCCGGTCGCCTCGAGCTTGGAGGCCAGCCATCCTTGGATGTAGTAACTGTCCACCCAGCGGACATCTCCTAACAAACCGCTCTCGACGATGTAGCGGCTGAAGCGGGTGGTCCAGTGGCCGAGGTAGGTGTGGGCCACCGCGAAGGGCACGCCGAGTTCGCGGGAGGTTTTCACCAATTCGTCCGCTTCGGTGAGGTTGAGGCACAGTGGTTTCTCACAGAACACCGCGATGCCGGCCTTCATGGCCTTCATGGCAGGATCATAGTGAACGAAGTTCGGAGTGACGATGAGGATGTAGTCGAGCTTTTCGTCATCCGGCAGCGTCGCATTTGCCGCGATCATCTCGTCGTAGGACGCGTAGCCCTTGATCGGGTAAGCCCAGTTGGCCGCTTCTTCGAGCGCGATGACCGGATCCGGGAAAAGCGCTCCGGCGACGATGCGGCGGGTGCCGTCCATGTGAATGGCTTTCTGATGCGGATTCACGATGAAGGCACCTTTGCCTCCTCCGACCAGACCGATGTTGAGTGGTTTGTTGGACATGATGGGTTTGGTTGTGGTGGTGATATTTGGATTGTTGGGAACGAAATCGGATAGAGACCCAGGGGGCGCGGAGATGTCGAGGGGCTGATCACCGAAGGAAGCGAGATGCCACTCTTCCTCACAGCGTTAGCCCCATTCCACTTAGGAGCCTGGATGTTTGCCCTCCCACTCGCCGAAGCTGCGGAACTTGGCGTAACGCGCATCGAGCAGCTCTCCGGTGGAGAGTTTTGAAAGTTCTGCGAGATGGGAGAGAATCTTTTCACGAAAGGCATCGGCCGACGCCTGATGGTCGTGGTGGGCCCCGCCGGTGGGTTCGGAAATGACATCGTCAATCAGGCCGAGCTCCATCAGATCCGGCGCGACGAGCTTCATCGCTTCCGCCGCCTCGGGCGCGTGCTTGCGGTGTTTCCACAAAATGGCGGCGCATCCTTCCGGGCTGATGACGGAGTAGTAAGCGTTTTCCATCATGATGACGCGGTCGGCGACGCCGATGCCGAGCGCCCCGCCTGACCCTCCTTCGCCCAGGACGATGGCGATGACGGGGACCTTGAGCAGCATCATTTCCCGGAGATTGTAGGCGATGGCCTCGGCAATGTTCCGCTCCTCCGCGCCGATGCCGGGGAAGGCTCCCGGCGTGTCGATCATGGTGATGACCGGCAGGCCGAATTTCTCGGCGAGCTTCATCAGACGCATGGCCTTGCGGTAGCCCTCGGGATGAGCGCTGCCGAAGTTGCGCTTGAGATTTTCCTTGGTGTCACGGCCTTTTTGGTGACCGATCACCACCACTCTTTGCTCACCGATCCGGGCGAATCCACCGGGCATGGAAGCATCGTCGCCGATGTGGCGGTCGCCGTGGAGTTCCTCGAAATCCGTGAATGCCAGCGAGACGTAATCGAGCATGAAAGGACGTTTCGTATGGCGTGCGATCTGGACGCGCTGCCACGGAGTTAGGTTTTTGTAAATCTCGGTCCGGGTGGAGGCGAGCTTCTGCTCCATGGTGGAGATTTCGGCAGAAAGGTCGATGTTCTGGGAGGCGGACTTGGCTCGAAGTTTTTCGAGTTCACGTTCGAGTTCGGCGGCGGGTTTTTCGAATTCGAGCAGCTGCATGGTTCCGGTGCGAAGATTCAGGATTCAAGAGGGAAGATGCAAGTCTGGAGATGGTGGGGAAAACTGGAGGGAAGAGGATGAATGAAAGCCGGAATGAATTCCGCGCTCCATCCTATCAGCGGATTTCGACGTCGTTTCCGACGCGGGTGAGCAGACTGACTTCTTCCATGTCCTGAGGAAGCAGGACGATGCCGTTCGGGAAGTCGGTGCTGGATTCTGGAGCTCCGCGGATCTGAAGGGTGGGCTTGGCGAGTTGGATGACTTTTTGCGCCGTCCGATAGTCCTTGGACTGCGGGGCGACCGAGTGACCGTCCAGCTCGGCGGATTTCGAGCTGATTTTGGTTTTTCCAGGCGACAACTTGGCGGACTCCCCGAGGTGAAGAATGGGATACTCACGGATGAATCGTGCCCCATCCCATACCGAGAGCGCCTTGCGCTGCGGCTCGATCAGGAGGCGGAATTCCAAGGGCATGACAATCAACTCGTCTCCGGGCTGGATGCTCTTGAGCTCCATCATGCGGTTGAGGTGGAGGATGAGGTCGAGGGTGGTTCGATACTCGGCGGCGATGCCGAGGAAGGAGTTTCCGCGTTTCACTGTGTGGATTTTTTTATCCTCCATGTGGGTGCTGGATAGAATTTCATCGAGGTTCATCTCGCCAACGATGCGACGGGCGATGGGTGACGAGGTGGAGGACGGAAAGCGGTTGACGATGTCGATGAGCTTGATGCGGGCCTCGTCGGTTTTCCCAAGGGCGAGAAGTTCGTGAGCTTTTTGGAAGGCCTTTTCTCCGGGATCGATGTCCGGGAGCTCGGCGGAATCTAGCATTTTCGCAAATTCCGCATCCTGTTGCCGGCCGACGATCTCCGCCGGATTGGGAATCAAGCGCTCGAAAACCCCACCGAGTGGCTTCACCGCGACGTGATAGGCGAGCATCCCGGTGAAGGTCATGACCACCAAAACACCCAAGCCGGCGAGGAGTTTGAAAACCGTCCAGAGGCTCATGACTGCGGGCAGGACACTTTAAATGAGTCCGCGGCGTTTGAGATCGAAAGCATTGATCTCGTGGGAACGAAGGATCATTTCGAAGGAAAACTTGAGGATGGAAATTTCCCAAGCGTCATCCACGCCCTCGATGATGGCGCGGGCCGGATTCCCGGTGCGCCGGATATCTTCCAGCACCCGTTCGCGAACGGCGTCGAGGGTGTCGTGAATGATTTCTTCGTGAACCTCACCGCGCTTGAACTGAAAGCCGTATTGCAGGAACGCGAGGTCGTTTCCCTCGGCTTTGAGCTTTTCTACCAGTTTGTCGAAACGTGCCCGGGCGGATGGATTGAAGCCGTCGAGCATCACTTCGTTGTAGGCGGATGGCCGCAGGATCCGCGGGCGCATGGCCTCCACCTCACCGGTGCGAATTCTCACCTCACCGCTGCGGTCCATCAGCTCACTGATGAGTTGAAACTCGAAACGCGTCTCCCCGAAGGTATCGATGCGACGATCCGGCTCGCGCAGAACCTTGGTCGTTTCCAACGCGTAGTGGATATCGTCTTGAGAGTGCATCGTGGGAGGATGGTGGCGTGGATCGCTCGGATTGCAAAGAAAAGGGCGGACACCCTGAAGGAGTCCGCCCTTTCCAAAAAGCGTACGCCTGCAGCGATCAGGCCTGTTGGCTGGTGATGTAAGTGATCACGTCGCCCACCGCTTGGAGCTTTTCAGCTTCTTCGTCCGGCACTTCGATGTCGAATTCCTCTTCGAAAGCCATCACCAATTCCACCGTGTCGAGCGAGTCGGCACCGAGGTCTTCGACGAATTTGGCTTCGATGGTCACTTGATCAGCGTTGACGCCAAGTTGGTCCACGATGATGTCTTTTACACGAGTTTCGATACTTTTATCTGACATGAGTTACTGTTGTTGAGTGTTGGCGTTGGAGGTGGTTATCGCTTGCTGACCCGACTTGGCAATCCCGAAAACGAATCGATTGCGGAAAAGCGCGGGCATGGAAAACGCCCATCACGCGGGGGTAGATTCGTCAGAATCCGATTGCGGGCCAGCAGCGGGAGCGTATTCGATGATTTCTCCAGAGAAGCGGGAGCGAATCCGCTGCATGAGTCGCTCGGCAGGCTCGTTATTTTCCTTCTTGAACCCCCCGTAGGTGAGTCCATCCACGCGGATCCGTCCTTTTCCAGAGGTCCCGTCGTAGTCGATGACGGCCAGTCCCTTGGTGTCCCATTTGCGCAGATCGAGTGTTTTCAGGTCCGCAAAGGGGATCCGCTTCCCCTTTTGATCCGTCACCGCCTCATCATCAGCGGAAATGGAGCGACTGACCGTGCGCATCAGGAAAAATGCCGCCAGCAAGGCGAGCGCCAGACAAATCCAGAAGACAATCCATTGCTCTCGGATTTTTTTGGCGTTGAAGGGTTCCTCCACGGATGCATTCAGCCCGCGCTCTTTGGAATATTCCCGCCAGAGGATATTCCACTGCAAGGGCTTCATCCGCTCGAAATCCTGCAAAATCGGAGGCCATGCCATCGGCACGGCGAGCGAAGCGGGAAGAACCGA
>JBOFET010000088.1:0-3219 GCA_051648225.1 Luteolibacter sp. | reverse complement strand
GGAAGGGTTGCCCCACAGATGGCTTCATCTGTGGAACTCCGACGCGGCAATCCTCAAAGATATTGGGTTTAGATCCGTTTTTCCATCCCCCAACCGGGTGAGCTGACATTTTCCGCTGGGTGGAAATTGAATTTGTAGTTGGCTTGCGCACCCCCATATTGGAATTTGCAACCTATCAAACCCATGCTTGAGCAAATTGGATGTGCAATCGGGAAATTGCTCGATGCGAAGTCAGGAATCGGTCGCGCTGGTTTCAGTTTCGGCTGTCGGCGCGGGCGGGCTTCGGTGTTGTTTGGAGCTTGGGTTTTGTGGAGTTGTTTCAACTTCACCGCACTGGCCCAGACAGATGATAGAAATGTGAATACCAGCACGCCGGCCGGTGAGGACATGGTGGAGGTGCTCGATCCCACGTGGGGGGTGGGTTCATGGATTTGGGCGGGAGAGACGGCTGACAAGCAGACCTGCCGCTTCTGGCGCTCATTTGAAATCCCCCCCGGAGTGATGGTGGCTAGAGCGCAGTTGCACATCGGTGTGGACAATGGCTATCGGTTGATGCTGGACGGTCGCGAGTTGGGCACGGGAAGCGACTGGCGCAGCATCACCGAGTATGAGATCGGCCTGTTATTAAAACCCGGGCGGCATGTGTTGGCCGTCGAGGGATTCAATGACAACCGCGAGGCAGGCATGCTGTTCGGGCTTCGGATCGAGTTGGCCGACGGCAAGGTGATCATGATTCCCTCTGATACAAGCTGGCGCATCGCTCCGGCCGACCAGCGAGGGTGGGAAAGCAAACAGGTGGCCCCCGCGCACTGGGCCAGCGCGGTGGTGGTGAGTAAATTTCTACCGAGGAATGGACTGTGGCAGGAGCGCCGCCCGACGATGACCGTGAAAGTGCCGGTGCTGCAGCCGGTGGAGCTGTATTTTTGGAAACGTGGCTGGTTCCAGGCGATCCTGTGGGGATTCATCGTTGTGACCGTGTTGTTTTGTTTGCGCTTGATGGCGCGGCTGGCTGTGCAGTCCAAGGCGCAGGCGCTGCTCAACATCGAGCGGGCGCGGATCGCCCGCGACATCCACGATGAACTCGGTGCGCGGCTCACGGAACTCGCGCTCGAAGGTGAGGTGATCCAAACCGAATTGCCCACCGGATCCGCCGTGCGCCCCAAGCTTGAGGCGCTGTGCGAAAAGGCCCGCGCCGCTTCCGGTGCTATGGACGAAGTCGTCTGGATGGTGAACTCGCGACGGGATACGCTCCGCGACTTCGCCAACTTTGCCTGCCGACATGCGCAGCGTTTTCTCGCTTCCTCACCGATCCGCTGCCGCTTGGATGTGGATGGCGACTTGCCGGAGCTGGTTTTCGAACTCCCGATGCGGCGCAATCTGTTACTTGGAGTCAAGGAGGCACTGAACAACGCCGTGAAATACTCGAAAGCGGAGGAACTGTTTCTAAGGATCCATTGTCAGGGTCAAACCTTGTTGGTCGTCGTCGAAGACAACGGCGCGGGCTTTGACCTTGAACTGGCAGACTCGGTGCGTAACGGTCTGACCAGCATGACCGAGCGCATGAAAGAACTGGGAGGACGTTGCCAAATCGAGACCCAACCCGGTGCCGGCTGCCGGGTCGAGTTTCAAGTTCCTCTGCCGAAGTCCTCCAGTCGGCAATCTTCGGTGGGCAGTGAAGCGGACCTGCCATTGTCCGGCATGCGCGGGGCGGCACTGGTCAGCAGAGGTGGGGAGGAGGTCACCACGCGATGAAGCAGTTCCCCGCAATACCCGATGGCCAAGCCGCCGCGAAGCATCCGCTGCGAGTCGCGCTAGTGGAGGATCAGCAGGATACCCGCGAGAGCTGGCGCCGTTTGATTTCCTCGTTCCCTGACTTCGAGTGCACCTGCACGTGCACATCCGCCGAGGAGGCCTTGCGCATGATTCCCGAGGCCAAGCCGGATGTGATCCTGATGGATGTCTTTCTCCCGCGGATGTCTGGTATCGAGTGCACGGCCAAACTCAAGGCGATACTGCCCAAGACACCGATTGTGATGCTGACCGCCTCAGACGAGGACGAGATTTTGTTTCTGGCTCTGGAGTCTGGTGCGGACGGCTACCTGCTCAAGCGCACCAAGCCGGCCGACTTGCGGGCGGCGTTGCTCGACGTGATGAGTGGCGGCGCACCGATGACCAGCGAAATCGCCCGTCACGTGGTGGCTTCCTTCCGGCGTAAAATCAGCGGCATGGACCCGTCCGTTTCCCTCACTTCGCGGGAAGAAGAGACGCTGGTGCTGCTGACCAAGGGCTACTCGAACAAGGAAATCGCCGATCACCTGAACTTGAGTATTGAAACGGTCCGCAGCCATTTGAAAAACATCTACACCAAGATGCACGTCCGCTCGCGGGCCGAGGCGGTGGCTCATTACATGACCAAGCGACCGGGTTGATGCAGCACGTGGTGCGGGCATCCGCTGAAAATTACGTGAAAATCCTAGCTTCATGTCCGCCGATACCGTCGATCCGCTCTCTCCAAATCAACTCTGGCACGAGGAACGCGCCCGCCTCGAAACCGAACTCGGCGAGCGGATCACCCTCGACGCACTGACCGGGCCGCACGGACCTGCGGCTTGCGAGTCCTTGCTTGACGATGCTGGCGGACCTGCGGGCTGGCTCATCGCCCAGAGAAAAGGCGGACACCGGCATTCGGTCGATGACGTGCTCACCGCGTGGTATGCGCTCCGTGTCTCGCAGCCGGTGAGAGAACATCTGGATCTCGGCACCGGCATCGGCACCGTCGGATTGCTCACCTTGTGGGGGATGGGGCCGCATGCCCGGCTCACCTGCGTGGAGGCGCAGGAAATCAGTTATCGGCTGCTTCAGTCGAATCTCGATTTCAACGGTCTGCGGCATCGGGTGGAGGGTTCACATGGCGACCTACGGAACCTGGACCTCCAGCGGAAGTTTCTGCTAGTCACCGGCAGTCCGCCCTATTTCCCGGAGGGAACGGGTGTGCTCCCCCAAGACTCGCAAAAGGCCCACGCCCGCTTCGAGTTGCGGGGGGATGTGGCCGACTACGCGCTGGCGGCGGTGCGGCATCTCGCGCCGGGAGGCTGGTTTGTGCTGTGTTTCCCCACGCCTCAGAAACAACGCGCTCTGGACGGCGTCGCGGCGGCGGGACTCCGCGTGGTCCGCCTGCGGGATGTGATCCCACGCGAGACCCTGCCGCCACTGTTCACG
>JBOFET010000087.1:0-15297 GCA_051648225.1 Luteolibacter sp. | reverse complement strand
TTGTAGCCGTTCCACGGCATGAACGCGACGAGGACGTTGCGACCGATGGCGAGCTCGCCGTCTTCGGTGTTCGGTCCGTCGGCAAGGACTTGGCCTTTTTTGATCTTCTGGCCCAGCTTGACGATTGGCTTCTGGTTGATGCAGGTGCCGGCGTTCGAGCGCATGAACTTCCGCAATGGATAGGCCATGATGCCCTTGTCGATGTTCGTCTTCACGGACTCGGCGTCCGATAGGAATTTCTCTTCGGAGACCGGCAGCTTGCCGTCCGGAGTCGTGACGATGATTTCCGCAGTGGCGGCGGCGACGATGCCGTCCGCTTCGGAAACAACCACCGCGCGGGAATCGCGGGCAGCCTTGCCTTCGAGACCGGTGCCGACGAGCGGCGATTCGGAAACGAGCAGTGGCACGCCTTGGCGTTGCATGTTCGATCCCATCAGCGCGCGGTTCGCGTCGTCGTGTTCGAGGAACGGGATGAGACCGGCGGCCACGGACACGAGCTGCTTCGGCGACACGTCCATGTAGTTCACCTCGCTGGGAAGCGCTTCGATGAACTCGCCGCCTTTTTCACGGGCGGTGATGCGCTCGGTTTGGAACGCGCCTTTTTTGTCGATGGGGTTGTTCGCCTGGGCGATGAGGAAGTTTTCCTCCTGGTCGGCAGTGAGATATTCGATCTCGTTAGTAACCTTGGAATCCACCACGCGGCGGTATGGAGTCTCGATGAAACCAAACTCGTTGATGCGAGCGTAGGTACACATCGAGTTGATGAGACCGATGTTAGGACCTTCCGGAGTTTCGATCGGGCAGATCCGGCCGTAGTGGGACGGATGCACGTCGCGGACTTCGAAGCCGGCACGGTCGCGGTTGAGACCGCCAGGTCCAAGCGCGGAGAGACGACGTTTGTGCGTCAGCTCGGCGAGCGGATTGGTTTGGTCCATGAACTGCGAGAGCTGCGAACGGCCGAAGAAATCACGCACGACGGCGGAGAGCGCCTTCGGGTTGATCAACTTCTGCGGTGTCATGCCTTCGATGTTAACGTCGAACAAAGTCATGCGCTCCTTCACCAGACGCTCGGTGCGGGCAAGACCCACGCGGCACTGGTTGGCGAGAAGGTCACCCACCGCACGGACGCGACGCGAACCGAGGTGGTCGATGTCGTCGATGACACCGTCGCCTTTTTTCAACTTCAGGATGTAGCGGACGGCCGCGAGGAAATCCTCGGGAACCATGATGCGCTGGTCGGAATCCACCTGGATGCCGAGCTTTTGGTTGATCTTGTAACGACCCACGCGAGTGAGGTCGTATTTCTTCGCATCGAAGAAAAGACGCTTGAGCAGAGCGCGGGCGTTGGCGGCAGTCGGTGGATCTCCGGGGCGGAGTTTCCGATAGATATCCTTGAGCGCGGATTCCTCATCTTTCGCAGGATCCTTGCGGAGCGACTTGAGAAGGATTTCGTCCTCACGGCCGTCGATGACCTCCACGTTCTTGTGACCAAGTGCAAGCAGTTGGCGGACGATGCCGATAGTGAGCGGCTCATAGGCCTTCGCCACTGTGAGCTCGCCGTCGAGGATGTCCTCGAAAGGTACCTTATGGCCGAGTTCGCCCTCGTCCATTTTCTCGCTGAGCGGAAGGGATTCCGGGGAATAGAAATGGCTGACGATGTCCCGGTCGGTCGGATAGCCGAGGACACGCAGGAAGGTAGTCGCAAGGAACTTACGACGGCGGCGGCGGCGATCAAGATAGACGTAAAGCAGATCGTTCGTGTCGAACTGCACTTCCAACCAGGATCCGCGGTCCGGGATGATGCGGAAAGAATGGAGCAGTTTGCCGTTGAGGTGCTGCGAGGTTTCGAAGCAAATCCCTGGCGAGCGATGCAGCTGGGAAACGATGACACGCTCGGCTCCGTTGATGATGAACGTTCCACGGCGAGTCATCATCGGAAGCTCGCCCATGTAGACGCGCTCCTTCTTGGTGCCAGTCTCGTCTTTCAACTTAAACGTCACATAGAGTGCCGCACTGAAGCTCTCGCTGTTGCGCAGCGACTCGAGCGAAGTGATTTTCGGGTCTTCGATGTCATACGTGACGAAATCGAGTTCGATCGCCTCGTCGTAACTTTTGATCGGGAAAACCTCGCGGAAAACCGCTTGGAGACCCGCATCCGCGCGCTCGCTGGGGAGCACTTCCTTCTGGAGGAATTCATCGTAGGACCGACTCTGAACCTCAATGAGGTTAGGTGGCTCGATGACTTCTTCGAATTTCCCGAAATAGAGACGTTCAGCCATGGCGTTTAGTGGTATTCTTCTTACAAATTGAGCCCGAGCCGCGGAGCGTCTCAGGCAGGGTGGATCAAGCGTTGAAAAGTTTGGTCGGAATCGGCGGGAAACCCTGGATGGTTGTTATAGAGTCTCTCGCCGGTTTCGACAGAAAATCCCGGAGCGGATTTCTCCGCCCCGGGAATGATCTGAAAGATGTTACTTGAGTTCGATTTTGGCACCAGCCTCTTCGAGCTTTTTCTTGGCGGTATCGGCAGCGTCTTTGGCGACGCCTTCGAGGATTTTTGCAGGAGCGCTCTCGACGAGCTTCTTCGCGTCTGCAAGTCCAAGGCCGGGAGCGACTTCGCGGACTGCCTTGATGACGGCGATCTTGTTAGCGCCGCAATCCGTGAGGACGACGTCGAATTCAGTCTTCTCTTCGACAGCTTCGGCAGGACCAGCGGCAGGGCCGGCAACGCCGACAGGTGCTGCGGCGGAAACGCCCCAATGTTCTTCAAGTTGTTTGACGAGTGCGACAGCTTCCAAGACGGTGAGCTTGCCGAGTTCTTCTACGAGTGTATCAATATTAGCCATTTTTTTGTTCTCCTTGTTCGGTATCGTCGCCTCCGGAGCCTCCGGAGATTTCAGAGCAACAGCCGTTGCGCCGACGAGGAACCATTATGGGTTCAGGTGACGAACGGGAGCCGCCGCCACCATCACATCAGATTGTTTTTTATTCGGCGGCAGGGGTTGCAACCTCAGCTTCAGCGGCGGGTGCCTCGGCAGCCACTGCGGCGACCTCGGGTTCCGAGGCGGAAGCTTCGGGTTCCGCTGCGGGAGCCTCTTCTTCCTTGGGTGACGAGGAATCGTCGCCGTCCGGATTGAATTTGTTTTGGACGACACGGGCGATGCGGGTTGCAGGCTCGAGGATCGTTGCCAGAAGTTGGGAAAGGACTGCTTCGCGCGACGGGATGTCGGCGATGCCCTGGAGCGCGACAGCGTCGAGCACCGCGTTGCCAAGGATGCCCACCTTCATCTCGGGCTTCTTGAATTCCTTTTCGAAATTCTTGATGGCCTTCGCAGCGGCGAACACTTCGGCGTCGCCCATGACGTAGGCCATCTGGCCGACGAGGTCGTTGCCGATGTCCGGCATGCCGGCTTCGGCGAGGGCCTTGCGCATGTAGCTGTTCTTGGCAACGGTGCAGCTGGCTCCACCCGCGCCGAGGCGGTTGCGGAGTTCCGTGAATTGCTGCACGGTAAGGCCGGTGTAATCGATGACGATCAGATAGGGAGACGCGTTGACGCGATCCAACAGGCCGTTGATGATGATTTTCTTATCGGGATTCATATGCGTTGGCGGTCGGTGGATTAAGCGGACGCTTTGCTGTAGGTGGCGGCTTCCAGAGGAATGCCGGGGAGCATCGAAGCGGCGAGAGTCACGGCTTGGATGTAGTTGCCCTTGGCGGATGCCGGCTTGGCGCGGACGACGCTATCCACGAAAGCGCGGGCGTTTTCCTCAAGCTGCGCAGGCTCGAAGGAGGACTTGCCGATGGAACCCGAAACGTTGCCGTTTTTGTCGAGTTTGAAATCCACGCGGCCGGCTTTCACTTCGCGGACCGCCTTGGCGGTGTCGTCGGTGACGGTGCCGGTCTTCGGGTTCGGCATCAGGCCGCGAGGTCCGAGGACCCGGGCGATTTTCCGAACTTCGGTCATGGCGTCCGGAGTGGCGATCGCGGAATCGAAATCCGTGAAGCCCGCCTGCACCTTGGCGATGAGGTCTTCGTATCCGACGTGCTCGGCACCGGCGGCGATGGCTGCTTCAGCGGCAGCACCTTGGGCGAAGACAACGACGCGGACGTTTCTACCAGTGCCATGCGGCAGGGAAACGGAACCACGGACCATTTGATCGCTCTTCCGTGGATCCACACCGAGGTGGAACGAGAGAGTGACGGTCGGGGTGAACTTCGGCGCCGGGAATTCCTTCACGGTGCTGATTGCATCGGTGAGCGAGTAGCTCTTGCCAGGTTGGACAAGGGCGACTGCCTTTTTGTAGCGTTTGCTGCGGTGTTTGGCCATTTTGTTAGTAGGTTGCAGTTCGGGCGGAAATCGCGGAATGCGCTTCCCTCCTGCGGGTGCCGGTCACTCGGTGAAGAGCTTCCAGCGAAAAAATATCAGTAACCTTCGATTTCGAGGCCCATTTGGCGCGCGGTGCCGGCGAGAATGCGGCAGGCGGCTTCGGGATCCTTGGTGTTTAAGTCGGGCATTTTGATCTTCACGACCTCCATGAGCTGGGCTTTGGTGATCTTGCCGACCTTGATCTTGTTCGCCTCTTTCGAACCCGAAGCAAGTCCGGCGACCTTCTTGAGAAGGTTTCCGGCAGGTGGCTTTTTGGTGATGAACGAGAACGACTTGTCCTTGTAAACCGAAATCACGACAGGAAGCACATCGCCGGTTTGGGCCTGTGTTGCAGCGTTGAATTCCTTACAGAACGCCATGATGTTGACCCCAGCCTGACCGAGGGCCGGGCCTACTGGAGGTGATGGATTGGCGGCTCCGGCTTTGATCTGGAGCTTGATGAGTTTGACGACTTCCTTGGCCATAAAATAATGCGGTTAATCTTGCGGGAGAGGGGTGGTTGTATATTCGGCGGTGCAGGTCCAGACAATTATTCGCTTTCGACCTGCCAATATTCGAGTTCGACCGGTGTGCTGCGGCCGAAGATGGTGACCGAGACGCGGAGCTTGCCGCGTTCCGGGTCGATTTCCTCAACAACGCCGTTCTGACTTTGGAAAGGACCGTCGGCCACTTTCACGGTGTCGCCGACTTCGAAACTGATGGCAGGGCGGACGCTTTGCTCACGCTCCTTGATTTGCGACAGCATCGCCTCGACCTCACGGGGTCGCATCGGGGCTGGACGGTCCTTGGTGCCGGCAAAACCGATCACGCCTTCCATCTCCTTGATGAAAAACCAGGTCTTCTCGACGAGCTGGTTGTCTTCGGTGGCGAGATTCATGTTCACGATGATATAGCCGGGGAAGAATTTCTTCTTCGTCTCCGTTTTCTTACCACGGCGGATCTCGGACA
Organism: Luteolibacter sp.; assembly: GCA_051648225.1. Taxonomy (GTDB): domain Bacteria; phylum Verrucomicrobiota; class Verrucomicrobiia; order Verrucomicrobiales; family Akkermansiaceae; genus Luteolibacter. The sequence goes on along the minus strand of JBOFET010000087.1, from coordinate 9,964 downwards.
CCATCTCGACAGGCACGAGCACTTCGCGGATGTATTCAGTCATCCCCTCGGCCTCGGCAGTGCGGGCAATGCGGTCGCGGACTTTTCCTTCTTGCCCTGAGAGGACTTGGACAACGTACCACTGGTCGCGGAATGGTTTGGCTTCTGACATGACGGGTCGGTCGGAGATGGGATGAAACAGAGTGTTGCGCAGCGTTAGCTGCCGAAGTTGATGCTGGTGAAAAGTCCGACGATGAGGACGTGAAGGAAATCCCAGAATTGCACAAATCCAGCGAGCAAAACCATGGCAATGAGCACCACGATGGTTGAATCGACGAGCTCTTTGTACTTCTTAAGCCCCTTGATTTTCGGGTCTGACTCCCAAGGCCAGCTCGCCTTGCGGAGCTCGCCTTTTACTTCGCCGAGGAAATTTGAGATTTTAGAAAGCATGAAAGTCGGTGGACGGTGGACTGGGATGAAAAATGGCACGGCAGGAGGGACTCGAACCCCCAACACTCGGTTTTGGAGACCGATGCTCTACCAATTGAACTACTGCCGTTTTGAGGCGATTCGAGGGCACTCCGTTTAGAACGAAGTGCCCCTGAATCCAGCTTCCAAGCTCCCCGCGAACGGGAGACCCGAAGCCTTGCTGCTTTGAAATTTACTTGATGATCTCACCCACACGACCGGCACCCACGGTGCGGCCACCTTCGCGGATGGCGAAGCGCATGGTCTGCTCCATCGCGATCGGGGTGATGAGCTCGACTTCCAGGTTGATGTTGTCACCCGGCATCACCATTTCAACACCTTCGGGAAGCTTGATGCTGCCTGTCACGTCGGTGGTGCGGAAATAGAACTGAGGACGGTAGTTCGAGAAAAACGGGGTGTGGCGACCACCTTCTTCCTTCGAAAGAACGTAGATCTCGGACTTGAAGATCGTGTGACCTTTGACGGTGCCTGGCTTGGCAACCACTTGTCCACGCTCAACGTCGTTCTTTTTCAAACCACGGACAAGGAGACCTACGTTGTCACCGGCACGACCCTCGTCGAGGAGCTTGCGGAACATTTCGATGTCCGTAACAGTCGTCTTCTGAGTGTCGCGAATGCCAACGATCTCGACTTCTTCCATCTTCTTGACGATACCGCGCTCGACACGACCGGTGAGGACCGTTCCACGACCTTCGATCGAGAACACGTCTTCCACAGGCATGAGGAAAGTTTTGTCGATCGGACGCTCTGGCTCAGGAATGTAGGAATCCACGGCATCCATCAATTTCATGACGTTCTCCATTTGGGCGGCATCTCCTTCGAGAGCAGCTTTGGCGGAACCCATGACGATTGGAATGTCATCACCTGGGAATTCATACATGGAAAGGAGGTCACGCACTTCCATTTCAACGAGTTCGAGAAGCTCTGCATCGTCGACCAGGTCAACTTTGTTCATGAAAACCACAAGGGCAGGAACGCCGACCTGACGGGCAAGCAGGATGTGCTCGCGGGTTTGTGGCATAGGTCCGTCCGCTGCGGAAACGACCAGAATGCCGCCGTCCATCTGGGCAGCACCCGTGATCATGTTTTTCACGTAGTCGGCGTGACCGGGGCAATCGACGTGCGCATAATGGCGCTTGGAGGTTTCATACTCCACGTGGGCTGTGTTGATCGTGATGCCGCGCTCGCGCTCTTCGGGAGCGGCGTCGATGTCGGCGTAGCTCTTCTTCTGGGCGAGGCCTTTTTCTGCGAGCGTATTGGTGATCGCCGCGGTGAGAGTGGTCTTGCCGTGGTCAACGTGACCGATAGTGCCGATGTTTACGTGGGGCTTGTTGCGCTGGAATGATTCTTTAGCCATGGTGGTTTGTTGTTCTGCTTGAGACGTTTGAGATTTTTCGAGATTGCCCTGGAGCTCGCGGGGGGAATTGAACCCCCGACCTCATCCTTACCAAGGATGCGCTCTACCCCTGAGCTACGCGAGCAATCTGACATGTATGATCTGCTTGCTCCACCTTCGACCCGACAAAAACACCGCGACCGGTCTCAAATAAGAGCGAGACTAGACGCGGCACCCCTGACTTGCTGTGGGGAAGAGCGGCGGGACAGTAACAAAGCCGATCACTCTGTCAAAAAAAATCTCGATGAAAAGAAAATTGATCAGATTCCCCTGAAAATGTTGGAATTACAACAAACGACCGCGTGCAAATCCCGAACTGAATTGACCGTTGGTGCAAGCCCCACGCGGCCAGGATCAAACACTGCCGACAACTCTCCTATCCCGCAGCCGAATCTATCCGGTCACTCAGGTAACAGCAGTGACAAGCGCCGGATCGCACGACACGCCCCCGTTTCGACATCCACATCTACGATCACCCCGCACAGCCGCACCGGCCCCTTCGCGACTGGAAAACGCGTGGGCATCCCAGACTTGAACCGCCAAACCACCGATTCAATGCTTCGACCCAAGACAGACTCGTCTGGACCGCACATCCCGGCATCCGTCAGATAGCCGGTGCCCCCGGGAAAAATCGATTCGTCCGCCGTCTGGACGTGGGTGTGGGTACCCACCATCAGCGAGACTTTTCCATCCAGCATTCTTCCCATCGCGATTTTCTCACTGGTGGTTTCCGCGTGGAAATCCATGACGATCACTCTGACATCTTCCGCCCGCAAACGTTCCACTTCTCTCTCCACCGCGAGATAGGGATTTTCGAGTGGCGGCTGGATAAATGACCGGCCTTGCGCCTGAACCACCGCCACCTTCCCCTTGTCTGTCTCCAAAACCACACTGCCCGCACCCGGAGTGCCTTCTGGATAGTTGATCGGTCTCAACAACCGAGGCTCCGTCGGGAAATAATCGACGATTTCTGGCTGATCCCAGACGTGGTCCCCGGTCGTGATCACCGCAGCTCCTGCACGCAGCAAATCAATAGAAATTCTGGGTGTAATCCCCTTTCCACCCGCAGAGTTCTCTCCGTTCACGATGCAAAAATCCAGACCTTCCGACTGTTTAAGGAGCGGCAACTGCTCGATGACCGCCTTGCGCCCAGGCTCGCCCACCACGTCCCCCAAAAATAAAATACGTATTACCGGCATCATGTTGAATGGTTTGGCAGCATCAAGCCGCCAATTGAAGAAACTCCACTTTCATCCCCCTGCCGACAATCCTATTTCCTGAATGAATCGTTTCTCAAGATCCTCTTTCCCACTTTTCTTCCTCATCGCCCTGTTGCTGGCCGTGATCGCCTGGATCGTGACGCGACCCACCCGACCGCCGGCCATCTCAATCCAGCCATCCCTGGCAATCCCACCCCCACGCCCCGCACTCTCGATACTTGCCGCGCCACCGGACTGGAGCGCATTGGATGTTTACCAACACACCATCACCCGCAGTGAGTTCGAGCGGCTGCTCACGACCGTTTTCACCATCGGTAGTGCTTGGCAAAATTACATCGAAATCCATGAAACCGAAGCCCGCATCCTGACGGGCGAGACACCCGCCGCCCCTGTCTTCCACCTCAGCTTCTCCTCTACAGATTCCCCGGCACCCCGCGTCTGGCGCACCGCTTCCGAGCTACCACCCGCCACTCCGAACCAACCTCTCGCCGGTCTAAAAATCGCCATCGATCCCGGCCACATCGGCGGCGAGTGGGCGAAAATGGAAGAGCGCTGGTTCATCGTCGGCACCGGCAACCCCGTTCAGGAAGGCGACATGACCCTCCACGTGGCCAATCTCCTCAAACCCCAGCTCGAAGCCCTCGGTGCCCGAGTTTCCCTAGTCCGGGAACACCTCGAACCTGTCACTCCACTCCGTCCGGAATCCTTACTTTCACTCACACCAGGCACCCCAAGCCAATCGCCGCAAAAGCTCGCCGAGCGCCTCTTCTACCGCACGGCGGAAATCCGCGCTCGGGCCGAGCTTGTCAACACCACCCTCAAGCCCGACCTCGTCCTCTGCCTCCACTTCAATGCCGAAGCTTGGGGTGACCCGCTCGACCCCACTCTCATCGAACGCACCCACCTCCACCTTCTTCTCAACGGCGCCTACACCGACGAAGAGGTGATGCTCGCCGACCAACGCTTCGCCCTGCTCCAGAAACTCCTCCAGCGCACCCATCAGGAAGAAGCCCTCGTCGGTGCCACCGTCGCAGACACCTTCGCAGAAATCAGTGGCCTGCCTCCCTATGTTTATCCGCAGGAATCAAAAGCCGTCCGTTCGTTGGGCCACCCCTATCTGTGGGCGAGAAACCTCCTCGCCAACCGACTTTACGACTGCCCCGTTATCTTTATGGAACCCTACGTCATGAACTCCACGATCGACCACGCCCGCATCCAGGCTGGGGACTATGAAGGCCTCCGCGAAATTTCCGGAAAACTCCAGCCCTCCATCTTCCGCGAATACGCCGACGCCCTCACCGCCGGGCTGAAAAACCACTACGCCCAAGCCCGCCCCCTGAGTGGCAAATGAACCACCGCGCCAAACCTTCTTTGTTAGCCGTCGCCTGGGCAGCCACCTTCCAGGAAACCATCGCTCGCCAGTCACCTACCCTGTGACAGGAAATTCTTGGGGATTTGCTACTCGGCTCTCGTGATCGGGTTCTGCACCCGAAGCCCCTGATCATGCGCGATGTAGCCCGCAGCAGCACCCGCCGCGAGCGGCAGACATGAAGTCATGGAGGAAATCACAATGGCAGCGGACAAGTAGAAGAAGATACGTTGGTTCATAGTGCGAAAAGACTCAGGGCATGCACTTGCCCCGTCAAGAATGATCATGGCGCGTGGCAACAGGCAGAAGAGTGGTGCTGGGATTGGTAGGGAAGCAGCTACGATGCACGCTCGCCGGATAGGTATCCAAGAGGCACCGTTTCCGGCTTGGATCGGGTGATCCGAGGCGGTGGTTGGGGCGACGGAGCTTCCTACTGCCGCGTGGTGGATCGCGGCGATGACGGTCCGGGTTTCAGGTTCAAAGACATCGGCTTCCGCATCGTGCGCAGCACCCTCCTATTGCCCTAACAATAATGATGGACAACCCACCAGAACGCTGCGCTTCAGATTGTTTCAGAGCATCATGAATACTCCCCTGAGTTCGATTTCCACTCACCCTGAGGGTGAGCCAAACACCTACCCGCTAGTTCCATCTGGATTGTGTCTGCGAAACAGCCAAAAGGGACTCTATCATACCGAGAGGGATCAATCAAAATCATTTGGCCATCCGTAATTTCTAGATTATGGAATCGATGTGAATTACCGCACCCCATTCTCCTGCTTCGCCGTGTCCGCCTTGGGACTTTCCGTGACCGCAGCCCTCGAACTCCGCGTTTACAACCCCGCTGCCCATCTGCGCATGACTGGCTTCCCGACCGCGCCGCAAGTAAATCCCAACTTCCTCAATCCCAGCTGAAATTTGGCGACGCGACTCGATCTATCAGGTATCGGCTGGAGTGTCCAAGATCCCACCAAACAGCTCACCCTTGTTTCCCCACGTCATTTCGTCGGCGCGAACCACTTCCGGCCCGCTCTCGGATCCACAGTGCGTTTCCTTGCCACAGACCAGGTGCTTCACACGCTCACCGTTTCTTCAATCACCGCGCTGCCTAACGAAAATAAATCCCTGAGTGATCTCTACCTGGCAGAATTTACCTCTGAGCTTCCCGCCACTGCTGCCGTCCTGCCATTGCCTTATCTCAATCTTACCACGGAAGCCGCCTACGCGGGCCAAGACATCATTGTCGTCGGTCAGGCCGCTCGTGGCGGCAGGGGAGTCATCGGCAGCGTCAGTGATTTCGGTGGCGATCCCATCACTGGCGGGGCCGGTATCCAGACCCGGGCGTTCACCTTCAGCTACACCGCCGCCGCCGGAGCGGTTGATGATGCCTACGCACAAGGAGGCGATTCCGGGAGTCCTTCCTTCGCCGTGAGAGAGGGAAAGGCCGCTCTCGTCGGCACTCATACCGCTGTTCTAACTGCGCTCGGCACCATCACCACCTATGATACCTTAGTGCCGCATTACGCCCGGGAGATCAATGCGCTCATGGAAACGACCGGCCTGCGCCTGAGGAAAATCAATCCGCCCATCGCCACCCTCACCGTCACGGGCACTACCATGGACCCGACCATCAGAACTGGTGAGGCTTTCACCTATCGGTTTACCATCAACAACATTTCTGCGGTGGAAGCAGACAACGTAAGCGCCCGTTTCTCAATCCCCCCCCCGGCCTCTCGCCCGGCCAAGTCGTCGCCACTGGATGGCGTGACAACGCCGACGGCTCCGTGCGCCGCGGAGGTCTAGCTGCGGGTGAGACCGCCTCATTCGACATCACCTTCGCCGCAGCCCCGCAGCCCGGCACACTCCAGCTCAGCCTCATCCTAAAATCGGACGGTTCGCCGCCCCAGTCCCAGGACTTTTCCATCTCCATCCACCCGTCCTACGCCGGGTGGGTCGGCGGCATCTCAGCTGCTGGATTTACCGACGACGGCGATGCGGACGGCATTCCTAACTTGATTGAATATGCCTGCGGTGGTGACAACCAGACAGCATCCCGCTACTTGCCGGGTACCACAGAGTTTCTAACGCCCCAATTCATCACCAACCCCGCCACTTTCACTTTCCTTCGCCGCACAGACTCCTCCGCACGGGACCTGCGCTATCAGGTGGAATACTCTGCCGACCTGAAATCCAGATCCTGGCAAACGATGGAAAATCTAGAAATCATGCCCCTCTCTTCTCCTGCTCCGGGATTCGAAAAAGTCGCCGCCACGCTTCCCGCCGGAGCACCTGAGCACGGATTCTACCGCCTACGCATCGAGCTAGCGGAGTGAGTTTCCTAAACAAATGAAGGTCCGCCATCCTCGCTGTTTTGGAAGCGATCGATGACAACCATGCGTGACTGAAAAGCAATGCCGCCACGATGGCCTCGAATGACGAACTACTCCTCGCCGTCACCGCAGAGGGCAGTGCGTGTTCATCACGAGTTGGGTGCTTGTAGGATTCGGTCGGCTTGGTTCTTCGTTCTGTGGGATGCTTCGCGACCGATGTCCGCCTTATCACGCGATTGCGTAATATCGTCCGTCCCGGAATTGTGGAATTCTTTGACCGTCAGCAAGCAACTTGCTTTCCCCTCCCCACACCTGCGGAGGGTTCCCCCAAAACATCCCCCCATGAACCATAATCTATCGGGCACCGCTGGTGCCTCGCTCAAGGCTGATGCCGTCCGTCTCGCAGACTTTGTCCTGTTCACTCAGCGCAGCTGCATTCTCAACCTCTCGAAAGAGCTCAACCGTGGCAAGCTGTCATACTCCCAGTTCTTTCTGCTGACCTATCTCTCCAGCGAAGAATATCTAACGATGACGGATGTCGCAAAAAAAATGGGCCACTCGACCGCAGCCGCAACCGGCTTGGTGGACCGCATCGAGAAGTTAGGCTACGTGGAACGTGCCCACGCTTCGGAGGACCGCCGCAAGATCATGGTGCGCATCACGCCCAAAGGCGTGGAAATGGTGGCCCACATGCGGAAGGAAATCGCAACCGATCTCGCAGGTATTCTGTCCTCGCTGGACAACGAGGCCGCTGAGAACGTGGAGCAGATCAAGACCGCGATTTCTTCACGCAAGATCGCGTGATCTGAAACCGCCTGAGCGGACGAATGCTGCCAATGCCCGCTCGGAGCATTGGCGCTTTTCGGTTTGGCAGGCATGCCGCAGCTGAAAAATCCTAGCTTCGGGTGACGGTGTGCGTTACACACGGCCATCCAAAATGGAATCAAGTTCGGTCACCCAGAAACGCAGAATCCAGGTCGAGGAAATCATCCGCAGCTGCGGAAGCGTAATCGTTGCCTGTTCGGGTGGCGTGGACAGTGTTTTGCTCACTGCGGTCGCGGCAAGAGTCTTGGGTCCGAACGCATGTGCTGCCACCGCAGTCTCACCGAGTCTGGCGAGTGGTGAGCTGGAGGATGCGCGGGCGGCTGCGGCTGCGGTAGGCATCCGCCACATCGAGGTGGCGACTGATGAAATCGACAATCCAGCGTACGCCGCAAATGCCTTGGATCGTTGTTTCCACTGCAAAGACACGGCCTACGGAACCTTCACGGCGCTCGCCCTGCGCGAGAGAATCGCAGTCGTGTTAGACGGCACGAATGCGGATGATTCCGGTGACTTCCGACCCGGGCGGCGGGCGGCCACACTCCACGGAGTCCGCAGTCCACTGGCCGAAGCAGGGATGACCAAGCAGGAAATCCGTGACTGGGCCAGCGAGCTTGGACTCGCCGTGTGGGACAAGCCCGCAGCCGCGTGCTTGTCTTCTCGCGTGCCCTATGGATCGCCGGTGACCGTGGAAAAACTCACCCGCATCGACAAGGCGGAGTCGTCTCTGAAAGTGCTCGGCTTCCGGCAGTGCCGAGTGCGTGACCACGGGGATGTGGCGCGGATCGAAGTCGAGCCGGAAAACCTGCCACGCCTGCTAGAAATGCGCGATGCCGTGAGCACCGCAATCAAACATGCCGGGTTCTCCTACGTCTCGCTCGACCTCGATGGATTCCGCTCAGGCAGCATGAACGAAGTCATTCAAACCAAATGACCCATGAACCTCACAGCACGCTCGATCCCGGGCGCCTCGCAAGGCAGGGGTTTCCGGAAGTTGTCTATTGCCAAAGCAAGACCACGCCCCAGATCGTGGAGAATCTGCGCGCACTCGCAGCAGCGAATGGCCGCGCATTCGGCACCCGCCTGCAAGCCGAGCGCGCGGATGAAGTTCGATCCGCCTTACCGGAAGCCACCTATGATCCCTTGGGGCGAACGATTTCTATCGGAAACTTTCCATCAGCCGGTATCCGCTCCGTCGCGGTGATCTCTGCGGGCACCTCGGACCTTCCCGTCGCTGCCGAGGCCGTCGGGACCCTTTCATTCCTCGGGCATTCGGTGGTTCAGTTCAACGACATCGGCGTGGCAGGAATCCATCGCCTCCACTCGCGGATGGATGAAATTCGGTTAGCGCAGATCGTCATCGTCGTCGCCGGCATGGAAGGTGCGCTGCCAAGCGTCGTGGGTGGACTGGTGGCCACGCCCGTGATCGCGGTGCCGACCAGCGTCGGCTACGGCGCGGCATTCGAGGGCCTCGCAGCCTTGTTAGGAATGCTGAATTCCTGCGCCTCCGGACTCACCGTGGTCAACATCGACAATGGCTTCGGCGCGGCGATGGCTGCCCACCGGATTTTTCAAACGAACCCGTCCTCTTGATGAAAACCGCTTACATCGACTGCATCGCAGGGGCCAGTGGCGACATGCTGCTCGGTGCCTTGATCGATTCCGGGCTACCGATTTCCGCCTTGGAAGCCGAACTCGCCAAGCTGCGGATTACCGACTTTCACCTTCAAGTGAGCAAGGTTTCTAAAAACGGCTTTGGTGCGACCAAGGTCGATGTGCATGCCCATGACGACGCTCCAGAACGACGCCTGCGGGACATCCGGGAAGTCGTGGAAAACTCCGCAGTTTCGGAGCGAGTGAAGCTCCGGGCGATGAGGGTTTTTACCCGGATCTGCGAGGTGGAGGCGGCGATTCACGGCATGTCGGTGGACGAGGTGCATCTGCACGAAGTCGGCGCGGTGGATGCGATCGTGGATGTCGTGGGGGTGCTTGCTGGATTTGAACTGCTAGGAATTCAAAAAGTCGTCGTTTCTCCGGTGCCGCTGGGACGCGGGTTTGTTTCAGGAGCACACGGACAAATCCCACTGCCCGCACCGGCGGCGCTTGCGCTGCTCAAAGGTGCGCCGATTTACGGCTCGCCGATCAATAAAGAGTTGGTGACACCGACTGGAGCAGCTCTGTTAGTCGAACTGGCGGATGCGTGGGGCAAGCTGCCTTCGATGACTTTGCAGGAAATCGGTTACGGCGCGGGAACCCGGGACATGGTGATCCCGAATGTCCTGAGAATCCTCATCGGAGACTGCAAGGGCGTGGAGTCGCCGTGGCTCACCGAGACCGTGACAGTGTTAGAAACTCATCT
>JBOFET010000086.1:0-5554 GCA_051648225.1 Luteolibacter sp. | reverse complement strand
ATCGATGCGGACGGGCAGGTTTTCGCGACTCAGATGTTTGGTATGCTGAGTCTCTCCCACCTGAGCACTCGCGAGCGGTTCACCCGTTTCTAACCATAGCGCTCACCCTTGCTCGTCCGCCGTCGCCTTGATGTCGGTGAGGGCGGCGATGAAGTCGCCGAGGATCTCGGCGGGGACCATGATGGTGTCCCGGTTTCCGCTAACATCTTCGGTGATCTTGACGACCATGCCGCGCGAGTTCTGCTTGAGATCGAGGTAGAAGGTCTTCCGATCTGCGAGAATTTTTTCCGTGTGTAGTAAGTCAGCGTCCACTTGTTTTTCCATGTTTTACGATCTAGCGGGAGAATCGGGAGGGGAGGGTCGATGTCAATGGAATTTCTTGACCGACAGTGGCTACCGCTATGCGATCATCCATCGATGATCTCTACAAGCCATGCGTGATTTGCTGCCGAGCGAGCGGCCGGCGCTGGTGCTGGCACCGATGCAGGATGTCACGGATCTGCCGTTCATGCGGGTGATTGCCCGGCGGGGTGCGCCGGATTGGTTCGTGACGGAATATTTCCGCGTGCATCCGGAGTCTTGCTTGAATCGCTACATCCTGCGCTCGATCACGGAGAACGAGACCGGTCGCCCGGTGTTCGCGCAGATGATCGGGCGGGATCTGCCGAGTTTGATCCGCACGGCGCGGGAGCTGGGGGAACATCCCGTGGCGGGGATCGATCTGAATCTTGGTTGCCCGGCGCCGATCGTCTGCCGGAAGGACGCGGGCGGGGGATTGTTGCGCAACCCGGAAACGGTCAACCGCCTGATCGGCAGCTTGCGGGAGGCGATTCCCGGGAAATTCACGGTGAAGACGCGGCTTGGATATACGAGCGCGGCGGAGTTTCCGGCGCTGTTGGAAATTTTCCGCAGCCACGCTATCGACGGGCTGACCATCCATGGGCGTACGGTGATGGAGCGCTATCAGACGCCGGTGCATCCGGACTGCGTGCGGATGGCGGTGAGTGCGATGCCGTGCCCGGTGATCGCCAACGGCAATGTGGTGGATGTGGAAACCGGCCTTGCCTACCTCGCGCAAACCGGCGCGGCGGGACTGATGGTCGGACGCGGCGCGATCCGCAATCCTTGGATTTTCTCACAGCTTGCCGGTGCGCTTGGGTCGGCTCCGATGGAGGCTCGGACCTATCAGAATCTCCTGGAATACGTGCTGGAACTCTATGATGAAATCGCCCGCGAAACGCCGAAATTCAATCCACTCGCCCACGTGCAGCGGATGAAAAAAACTCTCGCCTACATCAGCCACGGGCTGGAAGGCGATTTCGAATACGACATGCGCCGGGCGAAGACACCAGAGGATTTTCATGACATCTGCCACCGGCATCTTGACCACGACAACCCGCTGCCGGCCAAGCCGCCGGCGGGCTCGAAGTTGTTCTGCGGGTTTGAGGAGCTAGCGGGGGATCGAAGCGTGGCAGTGAGTTGAGAAGGCAGCCTGAAATCACCGCCTCCACACGACCTTGCGCCTTGACGCCAATCAGACGTCGATGTAGATCAAGTGTAATGGTGCGAACTCAAATCCAATTTCCCGATCCGTTATATCGACGGCTCAAGAGCATTGCTGACCAGCGGGACTGGTCGCTGGCTGAAGTCATGCGCAAGGCTGCGGAGCATTTCGTCAGCCGTTTCCCGGAGTCGGAACAGCCTCGTGCCGCGTGGTCGTTTCCCACTTTAGATTGCGGAGGTGATTTTCTAACCGACCCCGCAAAGATCCATTCTGAAGCGGATGCCGTCCACCAGCGTACGGCCTCATGATCCTCTCCGCCGACACCAATCTTTTCCTCTACGCGGCGAATCCTGATTCCCCGAACCACACCGCCGCGAAGGATTTCTTTGCCATTGAGGCATCTGGTCAGAACCGTTTTTTACTCTGCGGTCTGGTTTTAGTGGAGATCTACATGCAACTGCGCAACCCCGCTGTTTTTAAGAAACCAAAAACTCCCAAGGAAGCTGCCGCTTTTTGCAATACCCTGAGATCCAACCCCATGTGGGAATATGCCGAGTACGAACCCGACGTCGCGCTGCCGCTTTGGAAATGGGCTGCCGAGACCACTCTCGGATTTCGTCAGATCATCGACGCGCGCCTCGCCCTCACCCTTTGCCATCACGGCGTCACCCGTTTTGCCACGGCAAATGTGAAGCAGTTCGAAGGGTTCGGATTTGACAAAGTCTGGAATCCACTTGTGGGCTGAACAGAAATCCATCCATCTGCAAGCCCACGGTCGGGCGGGCGGTTCACGGAACCCTGAAAATCTTTTGGTTGGAGGGATCCCGTGCGAGTTGGCCGGTTTTGAAGCCAGCGACGTCGATGACGTTGTAAGGCTCGTAGGGGCTGAGGACTTGATCGGGATTCTCGGTGCGCTGCGCGGTGGGGTAGCCGCCGGTGGCGGTCGGTGGCGGCTGAGGTGCGGGTGGCGTGAAATCCGGCGGTGGGGAAATGTCGGTCTGCTGGCCGTAGGGATCCACCGGCTGGGGCGCGTAGGGTGGATTTGGCTGGAAACGCGGTGGTGGCACTGGCGGTGGGGGATTGCACGAGGCCAGCCCGGCAAGGCTTGCGGCGGCGAGGATGAGCAGGCGTTTCGACATGATTTTCAAGAGGTTGGTGGGGAGATACTATTCGACGCGGGAATTTCGTGCAATCAGATGCTTGGAAAGGATGGCCAGCTTGCGGGGTTTGGAAATGCGGTAACGTTTTTCAAACACTTGGAACCGGTCATCGCGCATTTTCTCCAACAGCAAGTGATAGATCTCCGCCATGATCCGGGCGGGCAGGAGCGCATGGAGGTCCGCAGCGGGGAGGATTTCGGCGGCTTCCCGGAAAAGCTCTTCCGCGCGCCCGGCCTGGTAGGTCATCAGCGCGAGAAACCGGTCGTCGCGGACCTGTGCGGTGAGATCCCGCTCGGTGTAGTGGAAGCGGGCGAGATCTTCGAGTGGTAGATAGATGCGCTGGCCGTTTGCGAGGTCTTCGCGAATGTCGCGCAGGATGTTGGTGAGTTGCAGCGCATGGCCGAGCGATACGGCGTAGCGTTCCGACGCTGGATCCGTACAACCAAAGAGGCGGATGGAAACGAGGCCCACCGCACAGGCGACCTTCCAGATATAGCCGGATAGATCCTCCCAAGTCTGGAACCGCTGCGGCTGCAAGTCCATGAGGCAGCCGTCGATGATGGCGACGAGGTGGTCGGTGGGAATTTGGTGGCGGCCGATGAGTGAGACCACTTCCCGCTGGAAATCATCCGGCGCGGGGAAGCCATGGAGGATGCCGTTTTTCCATGCCTCCAAGCGGTGGGCGCGATCTTCACAGGCGATGTCGGAATCGTCCGCTAGATCATCCATGGTCCGGCAGAAGGCGTAAAAAATCACCATGTCCTCGCGCCGTTCGCGGGGCAGGATTTTCAGGGCGAAAGCGAGGTTCGACTGCGCCTTGCGGGTGATTTCCGAGGCGGTGGACACGACATTAGCGGATAAAGCCCCAGTGCCCGGTGGTGATCGGCCAGAGCGAAAAGAGCGCCGGGCCGACGAGGTTGAATTCTTTGACCGAACCCCAGTAGCGGGAGTCGAGTGAGTTCCCGGTATTGTCGCCGAGGGCGGCGTATTCCCGCAGGCCGGGCTTGGCCTTGGCGGCGAGTGGAAGCGTGGCCGCCGGGCTGGCGAGGGATTGTGGCAGCTTAATCCCGTGGTGTGGCTGCTCGTGCGGGCTGGCGAGGACGTAGCCGGTCGGGTTGATGCTGAAAGCGCCCTCGCCGCGGATGACGCGCTGGATGCCGGGTTCTTGGGCAATTTTCCCGTCGATGAGGAGATTCGGCGTCTTAATGGAGAGCGTGTCACCGGGCACGCCGCAGAGGCGCTTGATGTAGTGGGCGCCAGCTCCCTGCTCACCGCTGCGTTTTTGGATGCCGGCGATGTCGATGGTGTTAAAGACGAAGACCTCGCCGCGCTTCGGCTTGCGGAAATGATAGGAAAACTTGTCCACCAGCACGAGGTCGCCGGAATCGATGGTGCCCTCCGCTAAAACCGTGCCTTTGGGGATTAATCCGGCTTTCGCGCGAGCGTTATTGAAAGCATTGCTCAGTCCAAGCTCGAGCAAGGGATTCACCGGGGCGGGAAGTCGGAAGGGATCAGTGCCAAGCAAGCGGCTGAAAAAGTTGGGCCTGGATTCAGCAAAAGTGATTTGGGAGCGGCTGAAAAAGTGCATGAACTGCGTGTCCTTGAGGTCTCTGACATGCCGGTCGCGGTCGTTCACCACATGGACGTAGGTTCTGCCGCGCAGGACTTTTTCGACGAGCCGCTGAGGAAGGCTGGGCCAGTCTGCTTTTTTCGTGGGTGTGCCGACGATGCCGTTGAGCGTGGGCTGCATCGATCCAGTGGGGATGCGGAAGGGCTGCAAGTAGTAGGCCCGCAGGCCGAGGGCGATGACGATGGCCACGAACATCACCTCCACATTCTCCTCGAACCAACCCTGCGGCTTCTCATGCGGAAGGGAGTTTTCACAAATCGCGCGGAGCTGCTTCGAGGCCTCGTTCACCTGGGCGATGTCCTTGGACTTGATTGCTGCGAGGAGATCCTGTTTCCGGGATTCGATTTCGCCGACACGCCCGGGTTTCAGGACGTCGCGCTTGTAGTCGATGAACTTCTTGGCGCCCTTGACGAGGTGCAGCGCTTCCTTTTTCCACTTCGGCGTGAGCATGGCCGGAGTGTCACGACGGACCGGGCGGACTGCAAGCGTGGAGACGCCGCGTGTCAGTGAGTGTTCGTCGCCCGTTCCTTGGCGCGAATGATTCGCACGGGCACCGGATTCGCCGCATCTTCCAGCAGGCGGCGGCGGGCAAGCAGTCCAAAGCGCGCGTTCGTGGGTGGCGACCAGCCTTGGCCGGCGGCCACGCTCTCGGCAGGAGTCAGCAACGTCGGCGTGGCATGGACCAGCCACGACTCGTGTTTGGCGAGCTCGTCCTTGATGAACCGCTGGAAGACGGGTTCTTTGAAAGTGACGATCAGATCACCCTCGGCGGTAGGTTCGGAAATGAAGCGGATGTCGGCATCGCTTGTGCACGCGGCGAGCTTCTTTTTGGCTTCGGCCAGGGGATTCTGGCAGGGTTCGTCGATGATCACGCAGCTGCCGCGCTGGAAGATGACGAAGCTGCGTTTTTCGTTCACGTTTTCCGAGCAGAACTTCACCAACTCCGTGGCGGAGGGTGCCGGGCAAGTGGTGGAGCTGGCAGCCCCGGTGATGGATGCCGGCTCAAGTCCTGGCCGCACGGTCAGAGCGGCCGCCCGTGCGTTGGATTTTTTAAAATTCGTCACAGGCAGCACAATCGTGGCAACAAGACCGAAGAGCCCGGACAGAAAAAGGGCGGACAACAGCGCCACCCTCGACGAGAGCGGCGATTTCGAAGCGCTTGCGGGATTCAGCATGAGTAGAAATTATTTAAAAATTGACTGTAAGGCAATCTTAAGTTTTTATTTTTTCGTTACCTCCTTACCGATGAAACCTTCAACA
>JBOFET010000085.1:0-1746 GCA_051648225.1 Luteolibacter sp. | reverse complement strand
GAAATTCTTCTCGCGCTCGCGGTTCTGAGTGATGCAGATGGCGTGCGGCGACGGATGGATTTGAGCGCATTTGGCGACCGCCTCCAGCGTCTCGCAGGGGATGTTTTCAAACTCCACCGTGGCGACCGTGATGCGGCTGCAGAAATCCTTCAGTGCTAACGGATCGTCGAACGGCAGGTCGATGACCTCATCCGCGCACTCCACGGCGGGTGCTTCGAGACCGCCCGTCCAGATCAGTGCGAATACGGCAGCACCGCATGAAACAACTTATGCTTCAACGCCCGGCCCCCGATCGTCACGCCCACCGAGCCCATGTCCGTCCAGTCCATGGCCAGCACCTTGCCCGGCGTCTGATCCTGGGTGAAAAACACCTCCTTACCCGGCCCGTTTTCCAGCCGCCAATCCTTCACACGCCGCTGAAACGTCCGCAAATGCTTCTCCTCAAGCTCGCCCGCACCGCCCTCGACAGGCGGTCCGCCCGCAACGGCGGCGGGCACCAAATACTCGAAAAGCGCCTTCGCCTCCAGCTCCGGAGCATCCCCCAGCATCTCCAGCGCCTTCGGCCAGATCTCCAGCAACGGGTCCTTGCGCGTCTTCCAGGTGTGCGGCACCCGCCGCTGTTCCAGAACGTTGTCCTGACTCAAATACTTGCCCGTCGTCTTGCGGTCCATTCCTGCTTTCATTGCACACATGCTGATGGTTTTTCCTTGGTTGCGCTCGATCACGAGCTTGGTGAGTTGGGTTCTTGTGACCACAACCCGGGAGCAGCACCCGCCACCCCGACCGGCGTCAAACAGCAAGCCGCCCCACCCCGAAAAACCACCCCTTCAATGGGTAATTTTAATTGTCGTCAGGGCGGCATTATAATTGTCGTCGCACACCGGCGGCGGTTTGGGTGGACATGGGAGATGGGGTTAGGAGTTATTTGTTAGAGTTATTAGGGAAGAGGAAAAAGTGCCGAGTGAGCAGTGATCAGTGAGCAGAAAAGAGAATGGAAGAGTTTTCAGGCGGCGGCGAAGTCGAGGTCGCGGACGGCGGGTTCGGGGAGGGTATCGCCTTTGGCGAGGCGATGGGCGATTTCGTCGCGGACGATGGCGCAGAGGTCGGCGTAGGTTTGTTCCTCTTGGTCGCCGTGGCAGGCGCCTCCAAAGTAGAGATCTGGGCAGTAGCCGATGTAACACTGGTCCTCATCGGACCAGCGGACGAAGCGGTGATAGCGGTTTTCTGGTTTCATGGTGGGGAAGAAGTGCCGAGTGAGCAGTGATCAGTGAGCAGGAAAAATGTCTCAGGCGTAGGAGAGTTTGCCTTTGGGTTCGGGGATGGGGCGTCCGAGGGTCTTGGCAGTTTCGATCCATTCGGCGGTGACGATTTGGGCGTTGGCGACGGCTTCTTCGTAGGTGGCTCCGTCGGCCATGCAGCCGGGGAGTTCGGGAACATCGACGAGAAATGCCTGATCTTCTTTGCTCCAGTAGATGAAAAGTTCGTAGCGCATGTCAGTCGATTTCCGGTTGGTGTTTGGTTTCAGCGCGGCTGGTCGTTGAGCATGGAACTCGAATGGGGAGCCATGTCGTGGTAGCTGATTTTGGACTTGGCAGGGGTGGGCACGGGGCGCAGGCCGATGGTGAGTTCACAGCCGAGGGCGGTGGCGATTTTGACCATGGAATCGAGGGTGAAATTGGTTTCTCCGCGGAGGATCTTTGTGATGTAGGCGGGAGATGAACCGATTTTGTCGGCCAGGGCGGTGCG
>JBOFET010000084.1:0-1263 GCA_051648225.1 Luteolibacter sp. | reverse complement strand
AGACGTGTGCCCCACTCGCCATCTTTTCCACACACTTCGATCCGCCTTAGCGCCTCTTGATAGCCATCTTTCGAAGTCCACACACTCATTGTGCGGCGATCAAACCACAGGCGGCGGGGGTGCGTCATCCTCATTATTCCGCGTGGGATCTTCGAGGAGGGATTGGTTGAAATAATCTCCACAGCGCTGCGGCTCGCCGAGGTGGTGGGAGGCGATGGCGAGAATGTTTCTGCCGAGCTGGAGTTCCAGGACCTTGCGGGTGGTTGCGACGCCGGAGCGGGCTTGCGCGAGGTCGCCTTTGGTTTCCACTTGGTCGTCGCGGGCGTCTTCGAAGGTGGCCTTGAGAGCGGTGAACTCGGCGTGCAACTCGGGTCCGAGCACGTCTTTGTGATCGAAGGAGGCGGAGATGAGGCGGTCCAGCAGGCCCTTGACCTGGCCGAGGCGAGCTTTGTTGTATTCTTGGAGGCCGGCGGGGAAAAACTCGGCATAAGGGCCGCTGCCTTTGGCGAATTTGTCGCGCACGCGCCCCTCGCGCTGGCGGACGGTGGTGCGGAAGAGTTGCAGGGCCTCGTCCTTGGTGATGGTGCCGCCGGATTGGGCTGCCTGGAGGGTGGTGCGGGCGGAGAGCTTTTCGTCGAAGGCATCGAACGCGGCTTCCGTGGGGGCGAGCAGCACGGTGAGATTCGCGGGGAGGTTCGGCAGGGCCTTGAGCTTGCCAATGTGATCTTCGGCGAATTGGCGGAGTTCCTCGGCGCTGATTTCCGGGTTGGCGAGGTGGATTTCAAAGAAACGTTTGAGGTTGATCATGGTCCTGATGGACTATCAGGGAAATTGACACGGGCCAAGCTACAATTTCCGAGATCTCCTCGCCGGGCGGCGAAGAGGAATCGGAAATTCCCGAAGGGCATTCTCCACCCGGCAGGAGCCTCCCGGAGTTTTCCGAAGGGCATCTTCCGTACGGCGGGAGGCATTCGGAATTTTCCGACGAGCATTTTCCGAACGGCGGGAGCCATTCGCAATTTTCCGAATGGCACTTTCCGGCAGGTGGGAGTGATTCGGAAGAATCCAGGTGGTATTTTCCCTTTGGGAACCGCCTGCTTGTAGTGATTTACAATCTTGCGAGTGGCTGCTGGGTAGTCGCTTGGTAGAGCCTCAGCTTGCCGTAGCTGATGCGGCCAGCAGCAGTTCCACCGTGCCATGCAAGGCTTGGGAATTAGAGGGGCGCTCGTTCAGAAACCTGGGGGAAAAATCACAGGAATCGTT
>JBOFET010000083.1:0-1012 GCA_051648225.1 Luteolibacter sp. | reverse complement strand
TGCGATGATCGCGGAGAAACAGCCTCCCCGCAGCGCCTTTTGCTTGGCCGGATCCGGAGTGATTTCCGCGATCTGCTCGTCGGTAAGCCAACCGGTGGAGTTCACGACGAAACAGCAGGCCTCGAGCGCGTGATGGCGGATGGTCACTTCGATTTGATCGGCGAAAATCTGCCCGACCATCGAGCCGGGAAACTGGGCGCAGTGGATCTCCTCGCGGTCGGCCATGAGCGTGTAGCGGGCTAACGGATTGTAGTGCTCCCAACAGGCGAGCGCCCCGACCCGCCCGACCGTCGTATCGACGGCGCGCAGGCCGGAGCCGTCGCCCTGACCCCAGATCATCCGCTCGTGGAACGTCGGGGTGATTTTCCGGCGTTTCAAAAGCAGATCACCGTTCGAGTCGTAGATGAGCTGCGTGTTGTAGAGCGATCCGCCGTCCAGTTCGTTCACGCCGGCGACGAGCACCATCCGGTGGCTTGCCGCCGCGCGGGAAAGCCGCTGGGCGAGCGGGCCGGGGACTTCCACGGCCTCGCGATACAACTTTTGATGCGCTTTTCCTGAGGCGAAAGGTGGCTCGACGAAGGAAAAGTAAGGGTAGTACGGCACGAAGGTCTCCGGGAAAACGGCCAGCTTCACGCCCGCGTCCGCGGCTTCGGCGATGGCCTGGACCATGCGGTCGATGGTGCCGCTCGCGCCGTTAAGGTCGGGGGCGATCTGGATGGCCGCTGCTCGGATTTTTTTCATGATGTTAGACCGTCCAGGAATCCATGATCACCGCATTGCACTTCTTATGCAGAAGGATGCAGTCCAGCACATCCAGCGGGTTGATCGGAATGATCCCCGGGATGAACGCCTTCTCGGTCTGGCCGTAGAGCGCCTGCGTGGAGAACCGGCAGGCATACACCTTGCCACCCTCTTCCATGAATTTCGCCAAGCGCTGGTTCACGAACAAATGACCGGGAAACGCCTCATCGCCGAGCGTCGGGAAACCGCGCTGGAAGCCCATCGTCACGCC
>JBOFET010000082.1:0-4652 GCA_051648225.1 Luteolibacter sp. | reverse complement strand
GTTCGTCTCGCTGATCAAGGACTCGTCGCTGCTCAACGTCATCGGCGTGGCGGAGTATTTCTATAACACCAAGAATTTCATCTCCCGCTCCTACGCCGGCCTCGAAGGCTACGTGCCGCTGGCGCTCGGTTACCTCGTCCTCACCCTGCCGGTCGCGTGGTTGTCGCACTGGTTAGAGAAACGCTTCCGTCATGAAACTTGAAGTTGAAGGATTGAAAAAGTGCTACGGCACGACCCGCGCGGCGGACGGGCTTTCCCTATCCGTGGAATCGTCGCGCGTGCTCGTCCTCATCGGCCCGTCCGGCGGCGGGAAAAGCACGTTGCTGCGGATGCTCGGCGGCTTGGAAATCCCCGATTCAGGCACCATCGCCATCAATGGCCACCGCCTGCGATCCGACGCAGCCGCGCTCCAGGCGTATCGCCGGAAGAACGGATTCCTCTTCCAACAGTTCAACCTCTTCCCCCACCTCACCGCCCGGCGGAACATCTCGCTGCCCTTGGAAAAAGTCCACGGCCACTCACCCGCCGAGGCCCACAGCATGGCGGAACAAGCACTCGCCCGCTTCAGCCTGCTCGACCATGCGGACAAGCTCCCCGCGCAACTATCAGGCGGCCAGCAACAACGCGTCGGCATCGCCCGCGCCGTCGCGCGGCAGCCGGAGGTCCTGTTTCTTGACGAACCCACGTCCGCGCTCGATCCCGAGATGACAGCGGAGGTCCTGGAGCTTATCCAAGAGCTCGCGGAAGCCGGCCAAGACATCATCCTCAGCACCCACGAAATGGGATTCGCCCGCGCCGTGGCAGATCAGGTCGCCTTCATTGCCATCGGAAAAGTCGAGGAAATCGCTCCACCTGCCGAGTTGTTTGCCGGTCCCAAGTCCGCGATCTGCCAGCGATTCCTGTCCCGTGTCATGCGGTATTGAGGAACTCATTCCCGGATAAAATTTAAGATAACCTTACAAAATCGGCTTGCAGGGCGGGTATTTTGAGGTATCAACACCACCAATGAAAATAACACTCCTGATCACTGTCGCCGCCGTGGGCGTGCTCTTCAGCTCTTGCAATACCATGATCGGATTCGGCCGTGACATGCGGATGGGAGGCGAAGGTCTGGAAAAGGCCGCGCACAAAGTCTCCGGCGGAAGTGGCTCGGACTCCGGCGGTGGCGACACCTCTGGAGCACCGGTTTACTAACCGACCTCCTCACGGAAAAAGGCGTTCTCCCCACTCGGGTGAACGCTTTTTTTGCGTTCCATCAATAGCCGCGCCAGAAGGCAAACGCGCAGACCAGCGTGGCCACACCGTAGCCAAGACCCGCGACGGACAAGAGAGTCCACCGCTTCTGGTCCGCCGTCACCCACGTCACCGCATCGCGAAACAGATAGGGCATGCCCACGAAAAACATCGATGCGGTCAACATCGCGTAGGCGAAGATCGGCACCAGCAGCCGGGATTGTGGATCTTTCAAAAATGCCGCCCCCAGCAGCGGTGCAGCGGCCATCAGCCCCACCAGTCCGAGCGCGCGGACCGCCAGGAAATCCCGCACGCTGATGCAGACGAGCACCAGCGACACCGGCACCAAAATGCGGAGAATCCCCTTCGCGTTGTTAAACTCACCGAGATCCATCGTCAGCGCGCTGAGTTTCCCCATCCCCGTCGGCGCGATGAGCAGCCAGAACCACGCGAGGCCGATGCCAAGTAGGACCTGTCCATACAGCGGGTCGCGTGGGAATTTCTTCAGAAAATCCTGCACCATCTTCGGCCTCGCCAGCATCACCGCGTGCGCGCCGATGAGCCAGACGGCCAGCACCAGCCCGGCGGTGAACAGCGACAGGGTTTGATAAGGGTGCATTGACTCCATGCGGCCCCCGCACTACGGCCCCGCGCGGGAACATTCAAGCGCCATCTCTCCCCCGCAGATTCACGGAAATTTCTCCCCATCCGCATCCCCGGTTCACAAATCCATGGCTTGATCCGCCGCATGAACCTGCGCCGCCTCATCCAGCCCGACCCGGACTGGCTGGACGCGCCCACTCCGCGGCGGGTTCTATCTGTCGCCCTGGCTGCGTGCGCGGGCCTGGCAGTTTACGGGTTCACCGTCGGCTTCTGGCGGGATCCGCTCATGGGGGCATATGTGGCGGTGAAATTGCCGCTACTCGTCGCACTCACCCTCGCGTGCAATGGCCTGCTCAATGGACTCCTCGGGCTGCTGCTTGGCATCGGCCTCGGCTTCCGGCAGTCGCTGCTCGCCCTTCTCTCCTCCTTCGCCCTGGCCGCCTTGATCCTCGGCTCGCTCGCGCCGGTCACCTTTTTCCTTGCTTGGAATGCCCCGCCGCCCACCGCTCCCGGCGCTGGAAACGCCCACGCCACCTACCTCGTCGCCCACACCGCGCTCATCGGCTTCGCCGGCATCACCGCGAATCTCCACCTCCACCGCCTGCTCGCCGCCAAAGCCCCGACACCCGCCGCCGCCACCGCCACCCTGCTCGCGTGGCTCGGTGGGAACGGATTCCTCGGCGCACAATTCTCCTGGATCCTGCGCCCGTTTTTCGGAACTCCGCGGCTCAAAGTCCAGTTCCTCCGCGATCATCCGTTTGAGGACAATTTCTATCTATCCATCTGGAAAGCCACCGACCGGTTCAGCGGCGGATTCGCCCTGCCCGTGCTCATTCTC
The DNA here is from genome assembly GCA_051648225.1 of Luteolibacter sp. Taxonomy (GTDB): domain Bacteria; phylum Verrucomicrobiota; class Verrucomicrobiia; order Verrucomicrobiales; family Akkermansiaceae; genus Luteolibacter. Next base: position 1,978 of record JBOFET010000082.1, on the reverse strand, counting down.
ATCCTCGCCTTCCTGCTCACCCCGATTCTCCTCGCCATCTATCGCAACCACCGAACCACCCCGAAACCATGAACCCACAAGACCATCCCGCCGCCGCCATGCCACCACCGCTCGAAGCTCCGTTGCCAGAGAAACTCGATTTCAAATCCCTCTTCGAAGCCCTGCTCCGCCGCCCCGTCGCACTCATCGCCCGGCTCGAAGAACCCAACCACCAGGCGACGGGAAAATTCGCGCTGTTAGCCCTCGTTTCCTTCCTGCTATTCGGCCTCGTGCTCGGTTGCTTCGCCAAGCATGAGCAACTCTGGGCCGCGCCCGCCAAGGTCACCGCCGGACTCATCTTCTCCGGCCTCATCTGCTTCCCCAGCCTCTACATCTTCGCCACGCTCGCCGGAGCACGCGTCTCCATCTCCCAACTCGCCGCCTGCCTCGCCGGTGCGCTGGCACTCGCCGGGCTGCTGCTGTTAGGATTCGCCCCCGCCGTCTGGATCTTTGCGGAGTCCACCGACTCGCTCGGCTTCATGGGTGCGCTCGCCATCGGCGCGTGGATCGTCGCCGTGTCCTTCGCCCTGCGGTTTTTGAAATCCGTGGTCACCCTCACCGGCGGCAGCCAGCGCGGCCCGCTCATCATCTGGAGCGCCGTCTTCCTGCTCGTCACCCTGCAAATGACCACCTCACTCCGCCCCATCCTCGGCAAGTCCGAGGCCCTGCTCACCCAGGAGAAAAAATTCTTCATCCAGCACTGGTTCGAAACCATGGGCGAGTCCCTGAAACCAGAAACCGCCGCCGTGGACCGCGATGGCTCCGACAGCAACTAACCCACCATGGAACTCACCGCGGATGACCTCGATTTCCTCGATTGGCGCTGGGAACTGCTCTGAGTTCCCGATCCCGGAATCGCGTCAATTTTTAAACTCCGGCGCGAAGCGACGACCTGAAGTGCGGCAGGCTCTGCTGCCGCCAGCGGGGGATGGAAGCTCTGCTCCATGCGGCGCGGAGTTCTTTCTCTTCGCACGTAGTCCCACTTTCAAGGGGTCTTCCCGTCCCCATCAAAGCGCTTAAAGCCGGGACTTCCCGCCAAGAATTTCGCCCCGCATCCAGCAGAACTCCGCGCGCTCCGCCAGTCGCCTCCCGGACGCCGTCCGGAACCCAGGTTTCCCACAGGCAATCGTCCGGACCGCGTCTGGAAAGTCGGAAATCCCCAGACAGTCGCCCGGACGCCGTCGGAAGCACTGGAAATCCCCCGGTGGCCTCGCGGACGCCGTCCGGAGGCCTCCCAGCCGCCCGGTAGCCCTCCGGACGGTGTCGGGAGCCCAATTTCAGCATTTTCCGCGTCATTGTGTCACATCCAGCCCAACTCTATTTCAGAATCGAACCACAGATGAACAGGATAAACACAGATGAAAGAAGGGATCAGACTTGGATATCCAAGTTTACAACCCCCCATCCTCGCTGATTCCCACTCCTCATCCCTCTTATCAGCGTTTATCCTGTTCATCTGCGGTTGAAATATCCAAATGCCGATTCCCCCCTCACAGAAAAACCACCTCCCCCCTTGCCATCCGCCCCCGGTTTCCCTATCAAGTATCCGCTCGTGAAAGTGTGATTTCCCGCACCTCCGCCAGCACTCCCCAACCAATTACCACCATGCCACGCGTACGCCCACCTCAGTCCGATGCCGGACAAGTCCACCTCTTCACCACCTCCCTCGCCACCGCCGCTGGCGATGATGCACCCGCCGGTCCCCGCTACCTCCCTGCGGATCTCGTCACCCAGATCACCGCCTTCGCCACCGACCGACAGGAAAACGGAGCCACCATCCCCGGTTACTCCACCCTCGTCGCCCGCCGCGCCGTCCATGAAGGCCACGTGTCCCAGGAAACCGGCGAGTCCCAGCTCGCCGAGGAAGATCTGGAGACCCACATCCGCGACTACATCGTCACCCTCGTCCGCCGCACCTTCCGCAAGAAGCACCCCGTCG
>JBOFET010000081.1:0-1183 GCA_051648225.1 Luteolibacter sp. | reverse complement strand
CAGGGCTACCTCATTTTGGTAGAATCCGCACTTGTACGAAACGACCGTTTGATTTAAGCGGGCCAGATGGCTTGCAAAAAGACCCGTAATGAAGAGTATGCCGGAGGGTTTCCTCCCGGCATGGAAGCATTTGAAAACCTCACCGATCCCCGTAACGGCAGGGCCAAGCGCCACTACTTCGGCGAGATCCTTTTCATCGCGCTGGCCGCGATGATTTGCGGAATGGAAGGGTTTGACGACTTTGAGCGCTTTGCAAAACTCAAGGAAACGTGGCTGCGTCGCGTTCTCAAACTCCCCCATGGTCCGCCCAGCGACGATACCTTTCGGCGAATCTTCACCGCCCTTGATCCCAAGGCTTTCGTCGAATGCTTCACCGCCCACGTCCGCTCCATCCGTCCCGATCTAGCAGACGAAATCATCGCCATCGACGGCAAAACCCTGCGCCACAGCTTCGACCACGGCGACCCGGAAAGCAGTCTCCACCTCATCAGTGCCTGGGCCGACGGCTGCGGCCTGACCCTCGGCCAGTTGTTAGTCGATGGCAAAACCAACGAAATCACCGCCGTGCCCAAGCTGCTGCGCCAGATCGATGTGAAAGGCACCACCGTCACCCTCGACGCCATGGGCTGCCAGAAAAAGATCGCTCAGGAAATCCACTTCGCCGGAGCCCACTACCTCCTCGCCCTCAAAGCCAACCACGGCACGCTGCACGCCGAAGTCACCGCCCTCTTCGCCGATCAGGAAGCCCTCGAATACGGCAAAAGCAAAGGCAATCAAGTCCGGCACCACGATCCCGGTCCGGAAAAATCCCACGGTCGCATCGAACAGCGCGTCGTCAAAGCCACCGACTACCTCGACTGGTTCGAGCCCGCCGAACGCAAGCATTGGTTAGGCCTGCGCAGCCTCGTCGAGATCACCAGCACCCGCCAGCTCAAGGGCCAGACCAGCACCGAGAAACGCCACTACCTCACCAGCCACGCCCCGGACGCAGAACAGTTAGGCAGATTGGTTCGCCGCCACTGGGGCATCGAGAACCGCTGCCACTGGGTCTTGGACATGACCTTCGACGAAGACCACTGCCGCGTCCGCAAAGGCCACGCCGCCGAGAACCTCGCCCTGCTGCGCAAACTCACCCTCAACCTCCTCCGGCATGATCAAACCATCAAAGACACGATGCGCGGCA
>JBOFET010000080.1:0-7369 GCA_051648225.1 Luteolibacter sp. | reverse complement strand
CAGTCCCAGCGAGGTCCGCGAAGGGCCGCAAAAAGGTCTCCGCGTGCTCGCCGCCGAGGAAGACCTTGCCCGCACTCTCACCCTCGCGCTGCTCGCAGCCGGGAAGAACGACGTCATCTTCAGCGAAAAAGCTCCCGCCGAGATTCTCAGCTTTGAAAAGCGCAAGGCCACCGCGCTTGATCCCGTGGGCGTTCTTGCCTCCGACCTCACCGGCATCCAGCGCAGCGCCCTGCTCACCCTGCTTTCCGAATACACCGGCCGCTACCGCCCGGAAATCTCCGCCACCGACATGGCGAAAATCAAAGCCGCCGGCATCGAGAAAATCCGCTTCGGCTGGGCCGGCGGCACCAAGCCAGGCGAGGCTTACTACTACCGCGTCCAAGGCCCCACCTTCCTCATGGAAGCCGCGAATACCCAAAACAACGCCAACCACATACACGCCACCTGGCGCAGCTTCGACGGCGACTTCGGCCGCGACCTGCTCGGCGAGCACTATCAGGGTGACCATTGAAAAATCCCCAGCGGTGGCACCGACCGTCACCGCCAGGCCTTCTTCTCCACCTTCATGAAAAAAGACCGCATCGACGCACTGCTCGTCGCCCGTGGTCTGTGTGACTCCCGCGAGCAGGCCAAGCGACTCATCCTCGCCGGCGAGGTCCGCAGCGGTGACCGCATCATCGACAAGCCGGCCACCAAGCTCGCCGAGGACGCCCCCCTCGAGGTGAAGGAAAAACAACGCTACGTCGGCCGCGGCGGACTGAAGCTCGAGGGCGCGCTCGACGCCTTTCAAATCAATCCCACAGGCTGGGTCTGCATCGACGTCGGCGCCTCCACCGGCGGCTTCACCGACTGCCTGCTCCAGCGCGGTGCCACCCGCGTCCACGCCGTGGACGTGGGGACCAACCAGCTCGTCTGGAAACTCCGCAACGACCCCCGCGTCATCGTGAAGGAGCAGTTCAACGCCCGCCACATGGTCCCCGCCGACATTGGCGAACCCTGCCGCCTCGCCGTCACCGACCTCTCCTTCATTTCCCTCACCAAGGTCCTTCCCGCCATCTTCTCGGTGCTCGAAATCGGCGGCTCCGTCGTCTGCTTGATCAAGCCACAATTCGAACTTCGCCGCGAAGACATCACCCGCGGCGGCATCGTCCGCGACCCCCAGCTCCACGAGCGCGCCGTGCAGAAAATCCGCGAATTCGTCACCACGGAGTTCTCCTGCGACTGGCACGGCGTCATCCCCTCCCCCATCACCGGCACCGATGGTAACCAGGAATTCCTCGCTTGGATCACCCTTCCCAAAGCGGGAATTCCCCCCATCTGCCCCGATAAAATTTCAAAAATGCCGGATTTCCCGACGTGAACGGCACCTTATGGCCGAAATTGGGACCACTTGGCCGAAATTGGACCCTCATTTAGCTTCGAAATCTTAACTTTTCAGATCAGCTTACCTCCAACGGAAGACGACAGCTCACCACGGTGAATTGAAAACCTTTCTCAACATGTCCAGATTCGGACAGCTCAGCCAAGGTCAGATCGGTCTCCGGGGGGAAGCCGATCACACGCCGGGGCAAGGCGTCCGAAATCTTTGGGGGGAACAATGTGCAATCTCGGGCGCGGATCGGAAAACGGTCCGCGCCCGTGTTATTTTTCCGGCGGAGCACCCTCCTCACGCCTGCGGAAGAGAGCACTGATGGAGCTGGCAATGGCGCTCCGAGATTGAGCCTGCGACGGCGCGACGGGTTCGATTTGCACGGGCTCCGGCTCCACCGGGTGATACAACCTGAAATAGTAGGGAGGGATGGAAAGAATGTCCGGCAGATCCACGCGCCTTGAAATCGTCCCGTCGAGATCCGCCAGATACAGCCGCCCGTCATGAAACCGTCCAAGAGTGCATGAAAACGGCGGAATCCCGGTAAGCGGAAGCGTGATTTCCGCTTTGGGAGACGCCCCGATCTTGGCGTGAGTGCCCGGTGGCAGCTCGAACTCAATCAACAACTCCGGACTTTCCGTGCGAATATGGAGTGTGTGTGCCGACATGACAGGAACTCTAATGGGTCCGACGCCGGAAGCAAGCAAACCTCAGGGCTGCCCCAGTCCAAGGCCTCGCAAGCCAGGCGTTTTCCGGCGGATCCACCGCTTTTCATTCCGGCTTGATCATCCGGCGGTAAAACGGAAACCTGCGCCTCCCATGTCCGCTGCCGTCCAACACACTCTCGCAGGCCAAACCACTCTCGAAGGCACTTCGCTCCACACCGGCCAGAAAGTTTCCCTCACCCTCAAGCCCGCACCGGAAGGCCACGGATTCAAGTTCCGCCGCATCGATCTGCCAGACCAGCCGTTCATCAATGCGGATGTGGATAAAGTGCAGACCGTCGAGCGCGCCACCACCCTCGCGGAAGGTTCGGTCAAGGTTCATACCGTCGAGCATGTCATTTCCGCCCTCACCGGCATGGGCGTGGACAACGCGCTCATCGAAATGGGCGCCAACGAACCGCCGATCGGCGACGGATCATCCCGGCCGTTTGTGGAAATGATCAAAAAAGTCGGCACCACCGCGCAAACCGCACCGCGCAAGGTCTGGGAAATCCGCGAGCCGCTGCACCTCGAAACTGGCGATGGTACCATCATCACCATCGTCCCGTGCAAGACGTTCAAGGTCTCCGTCACCAACGTCGGCCCGGAAGGACGTTTCACCCAGTATTTCTCCAGCGAGGTCACGCCGGAGCTTTACGAAAAGGAAATCTGCGCCGCGCGGACCTTCGTTTACTACGAGGACGTCAAGCCGCTGCTCGACAAGGGCCTCATCAAGGGCGGCTCGCTCGAAAGCGCCGTCGTCATCCGCGGCAATGAAATCATGTCCAAGGAAGCCATGCGCTTCACCAATGAATTCGCCCGCCACAAGGCACTCGACATCATAGGCGATCTCATGCTTGCCGGCGTCAAGATCCTCGGCCACGTCATCGCGGTGAAGCCCGGCCACGGCCCAAACACCATGATGGCCGCCAAAATGAAGGCCGAATACGCCCGCATGCGCTCGATGGTCCCCGCCCCGGTCTCCATCCCGGATGGCGAGAGCGTCCTCAACATCAACGAGGTGATGAAAATCCTGCCCCACCGCTACCCGATGCTCATGGTGGACCGCATCGTGGATTGCCTGGGCGACAGCAAGTGCATCGCCGTGAAAAACGTCACCATCAACGAGCCTTACTTCGCCGGCCATTTCCCCGGCCACCCGATCATGCCCGGCGTGCTCCAGCTCGAAGCCATGGCCCAGGTCTCCTCCGTCCTCATGCTCCGCAAGCCGGAGAACAGCGGAAAAATCGGCTACTTCATGAGCGCCGACAACGTGAAATGGCGCCGCCCCGTCTTCCCCGGAGACACACTCTTCATCGAAACCGAAATCCTCAAAATGCGCGGCTCCATCGGCCAGACCCGCTGCCGCTGCCTCGTCAACGGCGAGGTCGTCTCCGAAGCCGAACTCAAATTCGCGCTGATGGACAGGTGAAAATGAAAGGACATGAGTTAGACGAAATTTGAGATTGGGGAAGATACCTTGCCCAACCGATCACCAGCTAACCGTTTGCCCACACTCTCCTTCTTCCCCAATTATCAAATCCCCAATATCCAATCCCCTTTCCCATGTCCGAACGCAAGACTCTCGACGAACGCGCCCAAATGACCGACCTCGAGCGGGTCCGCCACTCCTCCGCCCACGTGATGGCCACCGCCATCCTGCGTATTTGGCCGGACGCGCAGTTCGCCTACGGCCCGCCAATTGAAAATGGTTTCTACTACGATTTCGAAATGGCGCACCGGGTCACGCCGGATGATTTCGAGAAGATCGAGGCGGAGATGAAGAAGATCGCCAAGGAGAACCAGAAGTTCGAATACAAGGCGATCTCCCGCGAGGACGCCAAGGCGATGGCGGAAAGCGGCCGCCTCGGCGGACTCACCGAGCGTCCGGGCAATCCCTCGCGCTTCAAGCTCGACCTCATCGACAAGATTCCCGAGGGCGAACAAATCTCCTGTTTCCAGAACGGCGACTTCATCGACCTCTGTGCCGGGCCTCACGTCGGCTATACTTCCAAGTGCAAGAACGTGAAACTCATGTCCGTCTCTTCCTCATTCTATCTGGGAGACGAGTCGAAAGGCCAGCTCCAGCGGCTCTACGGCACCGCCTTCGAGAACAAAGAAGAATTGGAAAGCCACCTCACCCGCCTCGAAGAAGCGAAGAAGCGCGACCATCGCCGCCTGGGCAAGGAGCTTGGGCTTTTCCACATCGACGAAATGGTCGGCCAGGGCCTCATCCTGTGGAAACCGAAGGGCGCACTCGTCCGCCGCTCGCTTCAGGACTTCATCACCCAAGAACTCGACAAACAGGGCTACTCCCAAGTTTACACCCCGCACATCGGCAAGCTGGATCTCTATCGGACCTCCGGCCACTTCCCCTTCTATCAGGAGAGCCAGTATCCCGCCATCGCCGAGCGCGACGTGTTGGAAAAACTCGCCGATGAGGACGCCACCTGCGCCACCCTCATCAACGGCCTTTCGGACGGCAGCTACGAAGGCTACCTGCTCAAGCCGATGAACTGCCCGCACCACATCAAGATTTACGCGAGCGACCACCACTCCTACCGCGACCTTCCCGTTAGACTCGCTGAGTTCGGCACCGTCTATCGCTGGGAGCAGTCCGGCGAACTCGGCGGCATGACCCGCGTCCGCGGCTTCACCCAGGACGACGCCCACCTTTTCTGCACCCCGGAACAGGTCGCCGCGGAAGTCACCGGCTGCCTTGATCTGGTGAAAAAAGTTCTCAGCACGCTCGGCATGAATGACTACCGCGTGCGTCTTTCCCTCCGCGATCCCGAGTCCGACAAATACGTCGGCTCGCCGGAAAACTGGGACAAGGCGGAAGCCGCACTTCGCCAGGCTGTGCAAACACTCGGCGTGGACTACACCGAGGAGCTCGGCGAGGCCGCGTTCTACGGCCCGAAAATCGACTTCGTCGTCAAGGACGTCATCGGTCGTGACTGGCAGTTAGGCACCGTGCAGGTGGACTACAACCTGCCCGTGCGATTCGGCCTCACCTACGTCGGCGCGGACAACCAGCAGCACGTGCCGGTGATGATCCACCGCGCGCCGTTTGGTTCGTTAGAGCGCTTCACCGGCCTGCTCATCGAACACTTCGAAGGAAAATTCCCCGCCTGGCTCGCTCCCGAGCAAGTCCGCGTGATCCCGATTTCCGAGAAGACCCTCGAATCCGCCGAGGCCACCGCCGCCACGCTGGCAGACGTAGGCGTGCGCGTGTCCGTGGACCGCAGCAACGAAAAGGTCGGTGCGAAAATCCGCAACGCCCGCCTCGACCGCGTGCCCTACATGCTCGTCATCGGCGCGAAGGAAGTCGAAGAAGGCACCGTCTCCGTCCGCCACCGCGACAACGAAGACCTCGTCACTCTAACGCTCGCGGAATTCACCGCCAAGATCACCACCGAGATCAAGGAGCGCAGTCTCTAAATCCCCTCGTTTACCGCTGCTCGCCCGAAACTGAAAACGAGAAGAACTCCGCCGGATCATCGAAGGAACCGAAGCCGACGCGCCCCACCGGATAGGTGGTGTCGTTGGCGGTCATGATCGGTGTGCTGAGATCACCGCTGTAAATGGCGATGGCTCCGGTGGCGTGATGGGTGACCCGGAAATTCACATTTCCAAGCGAGGTGAACGGGGCGGGTGAAACGATGAGTGGCGTGTGGATGACTTGGCGAGTGGTGCTTCCGGTGACTTTCATGATGACACTGTGAACGGTACCATCGGAAACGGCGCTGAAGTGGGCGTAATAAAAATGGGTGGGATCGACATAGCCGAAGGGGATGACGATGTCGCGGTTCAGCGTGGCGACGGTGCGAAGAGTCCTGGCCGTGAGCCGGATGTCCGCATTCCGCCAATCCCCGGGTGCCAGCGCATAGGACCCCGGGCGCGGAACCATGCCCGCCACGACGGGGAAGGCTTGTTCTGCGAGGAGAGTGAGCGTGATTTTCCCGGGTGAAGGCGTCCACTGGCTGGTGGCGGGACGGACTAGAGTGAGTTCACCCGGCTGGCTGAAGTCCGCCGTCCATGAGGCGGGGTGGAACCCGCGGCGGCTATACTCCGCCGCAAGGAAGAACCGGCGGGGATGGAGGATGCCTTGTTGCAGCGACGCGATGTTGGCATCGCCTTCGACAGGATCCGCAAGCGGCGTCCAGAGTTGTAGATCATCGGACTCGAAGAATTGATAGAATCTGTTGGAGCGGGTGTCGTGGGAGAGCTGGATCTGACTTCCTGCCTGGCTCAGCCGGGTAGGAATCCAGGACTTTCCGACCGGGTCGCTGAGGTTGATGCCCGGAGATGCGTAAATGTCATCAAGATGGATCGCGTCATTTCCGAACTCCTGGTCGGCTCCCGTGGTGGCGATGGCGAGGAAATGAGAAAGATAGCCTTCCGCAGCATTGCGAAAAAAGAGTGGCGGCGAGAGCGGAACCGGCTGCGGGTAAATGCCGCCTTGGAGGTATGCCTGCCACTTTTGACCACCGGATGCCCAGCCGGAGTTGTTAGCGACGAGCCACATCTGATACCAGATGTCCGCTTCGAGAGGTGGGATGGCACCACCGGAAACAAACCCTTGGGCACCGCCGACTCCGTCATACAGATCAATTTCATCCCCCGAGAGGCGGAGGTGACTTTCGAAATCATCTGGAGTGTAGGACGCCGGATCCGCCGGGTTGAGCGAGGTGATCCCAAGTTGGTGGTTGAGATCGTCACCCTCGATGCGGAAGCGGAAAAACGTGGTGAGAGTCTGGCTGGGAGGTGTTTCGAAAGGCAGCCTGCGGGCGGCAATGGCGTTCAAATTGTCAGCCGGGCCGGAGGAAGCGGCGCGGCGGAGGAAGCGATTTCCACTCGCCTCGGTGACAACGGTGGTGGACTGCTGCGCGGAGTCGGGAATGTCCCAGCTTGCGAGAGGATCATTCGCCTCGAATTGATCGACCACTTGCCAATCGACAACTGCCGGGCGGGTCGTGTTCGCGTGGCCGAGATCGATGTGGAGGTCGTCGAGATAGATCGGGCTGATGGCACCACCGCCGGTGGGGTTCGAGCGGATGAAAAATTTGCCGAGACTGGAGGCAGTGCCATTTCGGAAAGAGAGGTTCGTCTTCGAAAGCAGCGCGGAATCGGTGATGCTTTTCGCAAGCGACAGGTTCCACTTGTCCGCGCCGGGTCCGGCGGCGTTGTGGATTTGGACCCATGCGGAATACCAGACGCCGGCTGATAGAGTGGCTGCGAGCTGGGGAACAAGCCCATTGAGAACGCGGAGTTGACCGGTATTGGCGGGGGAAAC
>JBOFET010000079.1:0-6696 GCA_051648225.1 Luteolibacter sp. | reverse complement strand
AAAACAAGTTCCCTTTGAGCATCAGGAAATGTTCAACGATCGGTCCAAGCGCGAGCGCCGGGAGAAAATTGAGGGCACCGATCAGCAGTACGGTGCCAATCAGCAGAATGGTGAAAAGCGCGCCGGAAACCGGGAAGGTGCCGGCGCTGGGCGGGGAAATTTTCTTTTTCACCATGGACCCAGCGAGGGCCATGATCGGAATGATCATGAGGAATCTTCCGATCAGCATGGCTGTGGCGAGCGTGACATTGTAGTGCGGATCGCCATTTGCGGGAGTCGCAGTTAGACCGGCGAAGGCGCTGCCGTTGTTGGCAGTGGCGGAGCTGTAGGCGTAGAGGATTTCGCTGAATCCGTGCGGTCCGGCATTGTTGAGTCCGGCTTGTCCCCAAGCGCTGCTGGCAGCCCAAGCAGTGAATCCGAGGATGCTGGCGGTAAGCACGAGTAGGGCGAGCATGCACATCTTCACATCGAAAGTCTGGATCTTTTTACCAAGGTATTCCGGGGTGCGACCCACCATCAATCCGGCGATGAATACGGCGAGCACCACGAAGACTAACATTCCATAAAGTCCCGCACCGACGCCGCCGATGACGACCTCGCCGAGTTCCATCATGAACAGCGGCACCAGTCCGCCGAGGGCGGTAAAGGAGTCGTGCATCGAGTTCACCGCTCCGCAGGAGGCGGCGGTGGTGATGGTGGCGAAGAGAGAGGAATTGAAGATACCGAAACGGACTTCCTTGCCTTCCATGTTGCCGTCGAGGGTGGAGATACCAAGGGCCTGGTGGATGGGATTTCCATCCGCTTCCGCCCACCAGCAGGCGACGACTCCAGCAATGAAGAGAATCATCATGGCGGACCAGATCGACCAACCGTGGGCTTGGTTTTTGGTGGATTTCCCGAGATACCACGTGAGTCCGCTGCCGATGGCAAAGATCGAGAGCATCTGGATCAAATTCGTGAGCAGCGTGGGATTCTCGAACGGTTGGGCGGCGTTGGCGTTGGTGTAACCGCCGCCGTTGGTTCCTAACATTTTGATTGCGGCCTGCGAGGCCATGGGGCCTTGGACGATGGTCTGGGTGGTGACATCTCCCATGGGTTCGACGAGCGTGGCGGTGTCGTAGGCCTTGAAGTTCTGGATCGTGCCTTGAGAAACGAGGAACACCGCGAAGACCAGACAGACCGGCACCAGCAGGTAAAATGTGGTGCGCGTGATATCGACCCAGAAATTTCCCAACGTCGTCCCGGACTGGCGCGAAACTCCGCGGACAAGAGCTGCGGCGATGGAAATGCCGACAGCTGCCGAAGTGAAATTGTGAATGGTGAGTGCAGCCATTTGGGAGAAATAGGACATTGTGCCTTCACCGCCGTAGCTCTGCCAGTTAGTGTTAGTGGTGAAGCTGACTGCGGTGTTGAACGCGAGCGCCGGACTCAACGCGGGCAAGCCCTGCGGATTGAGGGGCAGCAGGTACTGCAACCGCAGAATGACATAGGTGAAAAGCACGCCCACTGCGCTGAAAACGAGGATGGCGAAGGTATAGCTTTTCCAACCTTGCTCGCGCGATGGATCGACCCCCATCAGGCGATAGGTGATTTTTTCAAAAGGGCGGATGAACGGATCGAGCCAAGTTTTCCCGTGTGGATCGAGAACCTCTGTCAGATAAATGCCCATGGGCTTGGTGATGAGCGCGAGAAGCCCGATGAAGAGGGCGAATTGAAGCCAGTCGTTGGAATGCATGGGCGTGGATCAGAATTTTTCCGGGTAGATCATGGCGACGAGGAGGTAGCCGATGAGGAGCAGGGCGAGGATGCCGGTATAGACGAGGTCTGTCATGGGGTGGTTGTTAGTGGAAACATCATGACACGACTCGCCCCGGCGGGGAGTTAAAGGGAGGGGCGTTGGCGTTAAAAAAACGTAAATCCTTCGATCTCATACCGAGATGGACAGCAAGAAGGTTCTTGGCACCCGAGGGAGGCGGGGTAGTCTGCCCGACAGGAATCACTTTTTCCACCATCCGAATGAGCAACCCGACTGAATCCGAATGGCTCGCTGCGATCCACCGGCTGCGAGAGCGACTGGAGCAAGCCGAGATCCGCCAGCGGATGGTGATTGATGAGTTGAGGAAAGAGCTTTCGACTTTGGAGAAGCGGCTTCCCGTGAGTGAGGAAAGTTCTCCAGAACCGGTGATCACACAGGCTGCTCCCAAGCCACTGCGGTGGAACGAAGTCAAAGACAGAATTCAACCCCCTCCACTGCCACCACGCCCCGTGGACATGCCTGTTGAAACGGCGGTCAGGGAGGAAATCGAACCGGAAGAGTCCGCAGCGTCGTTCGAGCAGAAGCTGGGGCAGGTGTGGCTTGTTAGGATCGGAATCGTCCTGCTCATCACCGGTCTCGTGCTCGGTGGAAATTGGGCGTATAAAAACTGGATTCACGATCTTCCCGCCAGTGTCCGGCTGGCGGGACTCTATCTGTGCTCGGCGCTCATCGGCGGGAGCGGCATCTGGCTGGCCAGGAAAGAGAACCTCAGGCACTACGGAGAAGTTCTGCTAGCGGGTGGCCTGGCATTTTTCTACTACTGCACTTATGCCGCCCACCACGTCCATCGCTTGCAGGTCATCGAGAGTCCGGTGGCGGCCGCGCTCTGCTTGTTAGCCGCGGCGGACTTGATCGCGGCGGTCTCGTGGTTCAGGAAATCCCAGGGAACTGCGGTGATGGGCATCCTGCTGGCATCTTACGCGACGATGATCCAGCCCTTGGACTGGCTGTCTTCCACTTCGAATCTGCTACTCGCGCTCACCGGAGTCCTACTGATGTTGCGGCCAGGCTGGAAATCCCCGGGCATCGCCTCGTTGCTGGGAACCTATGGAGCTTTCGCCGGCTGGCAACTGCTAGGCGCGTCGGGCCCTGGCGGCGACGAACTCGCCGCTCTGTGGTTTCTGCCAGGCAGCTGGGCGATTTTCGCGATTCCCGGAATGCTCGGACGTTTCCGCGAGGCACTCGGTGATCGCGGGCGCACCCATTTCACGGTGGCGAACAACGGTCTGTTCTTCGCGTTGTTCTCCTGGATGTGGCTTTCCCACTACGGCGGCACGGACTATTGGGCTGTGGCAGCTGTTTTCGGAAGCATCCTGCTCGCCATGGGAGTCGCGGGTCGGAAGCTTTCCGATGACGCGGCGGCTTCGAATGTGATGCAGGGACTTGCATTCCTCAGCCTTGCCTTGGTTCTCAAGTTGGATGGCTATCATCTCCGGCTTGCCTTGGCTGGTGAGTCGCTGGCCCTGGCGCTCGCCTTCCACCGCTTTCGAAAACGCGCTGAATTCGCGTTTTCCCTACTAGCAGGCACCGCCGCGGCCTTGATGGCACTCGATCTGCACGACAAGTCTCCTGACATTCCTGCCTGGTCGGGATTGCTTGCGGCAGTGCTGGTCGGCATGGCCGCGGTGATCCTGAGATTCAATGTGGATCAATCTGAAAGGCCCACTCCGGCAGTGGTTCGATCCGGGACTTCGGTGCTCTGTTATTCTTCGCTGGCGATCCTCCTGCTAGGGTGGTGCTACCATCTGGACGAGGCTTGGCAGCTCCCTGTGACCATGGGGCTGGCCGCGTTGTTCTCAGTCGTGGCGGTTAGGTGGGATCGGGACGACTGGCTGCCTGAAATCGGTCGGGCCTCTGGAATTGCCGGCCTATTTGCAGGGCTTCTGATGGTTTCCACACAGACCCCTTGGCGAGGATATGGTTTTACAATCGCGTCTGCTGTGGTCGCATGCGCCGCGTGGCATTCATCGGCCAGCAAACGTGAATCCCTAACATCGGCATTTGCCTGGCTATTCGCAGTGCTCGCGCCGGTCGCCTGCATTCAAATATTAGGCCAGTGGTATCCGGATCTCCCGCCGCAAGTGATGCCGCTCGCCGTTTCTTCCGTCGGCTTGGTGGTCATCGCCCGATGGGCCGGTGCTTACCGGTTGGAAATCACGGGCTGCGTGTTGAACGTAATCGCACTCGGGTTGATAGGTACCGATCTGCTGCGAGCGGAGCCAGTGATTTCCCAAGCCATTTCGTTTGTGCCGGCAGCGGCCGCGCTGGTCACGCTTCGGGTGATCCGCTTCAATCGTGATCCCGGAGCGAGGTTGCAGGAAATCATCACGGCGAGCTGTTTGTTCATCGCGTGGCCCGCCGCGATCTTGAACGCGGTGCCCCAACACGCGATTGATCTGATGGCGATTTCCGCTGGCATGGGGTTTTTTCTCGCGATGAAGCGGGATGAAGCGGCTCCGGTTTACTGCTGGGGGTGGACGCTGGTTTCACTCGTCGCCTACGGAATCATGCTCCTTGGTGGCCCTTCATCGACTCTCCACAGTCACCAGTTCGAAGGATTCGCACTGGTGTTACTGCTCGTCGGCATTGCGATGAAAAGGCCGCGAAGTCCGGCGGATCTTCCGGCGAGCGCGCTCTCCTGGCTGGCCTGTGTTGTTTTATCGGTATGGACCACCCACATCACGGTGGACTATTTCGGCTGGAAGGCGGCCTCGGTGGTTTGGACTGTGTTAGGGTTCGCGATGGTATCCTTCGGCCTGATGGTGAATCGGGTGACTTCACGGCAAGCGGGTTTCCTTCTTCTATCACTTGCGCTGTTGAAACTTTTCTTCATGGACGTCTGGGATTTCACCACCTTCCTGCGCGTGGTTTCGTTCATCGCTCTGGGGCTGGCGCTGGTCGTGCTCGGGCTTTTCTATCATCGATTCGCCCCCGCCTTAAAGCGACTGATCGAAGTGGACGAATCGAAAAAACCGCAGGACGAAGTCCCCCATTCCAGTTAGGCGGCGGCTAGCGAAGTTACTCGATTTCGCGCTTGCCAATTTTACTTTGCCTCCCAAAGCTCATGACGAAATTACCCCTCATTCGTCATGAAACGCGCATTTCTCAGCAGCCTGGCCCTTCTCTGTTCGGTAAATTTTCTCGCTGCGGGATTGGAACCCGGCGAGCAGATCAACCTGACCATTCGCGGCGTCGATCCGGCGGAACAGCAGAAGATTTCGGGAATCTATCGGGTCGGCGAAAGCGGCGGTGTCCGGCTTCCACTTCTCGAAAATCTCCTGCCCGCCCGCGGACTCACGCCTGAGCAATTCGCCCGCGCGGCGGAGGGTGCCTACAAAAAGGCTGGAATCTACGCCCGGCCAGCCATCGAGGTGGACACGTTGCAGGGCAAGGACCAGCAGGCCGCTGCGGTGATCAGCGTCGGCGGCCAGGTGCGGCAAGCGGGTGATTCCCCTTTCCGGAAGGATATGACCGTCATCCAGGCGATCGACGCGGCGGGCGGGCGCAATGATTTCGGCAGCCGCAATCTGTTCCTGATCCGGGGTGGAAAGCAGTATTGCCTGGATTTCACGAACCTCCGTCACAAGAACATCGTGCTCCTTCCCGGAGATTCGATTCAGGTGGATCAGAAGGGTGTGCTAGACCGCTGGAAGGGCAATGAGGAGACGGTGAAATTGCTGATGGAGTGAAGGTGGATCCGCCGGGTGGACTCCTCTGAAAATCCGCCGATTTAAACTTTCTTGTTGCAAGCGAATCTCAATTGGCGATGGTTTGCGCAGATGGCAAAAAGCCTTACAGCCGATTTGAAAATCGACAGTGCCGTGACCTTGAACCAAGCCAAGGTCGGCTGTGACATGCAGATCCGCATTCTCAGCGGACCCGGCTGTGAGCGCCTGCGCGACCTTGGATTCTGCGAGCAGTTACAGGTCAGGAAACTCGCCGATGGACGCAATTTGATCTGCTCGATTTGTGGCATCCGCATGGCGATCAGCCGCGAGTTGGCGGAGCAGGTGATGGTCTCTCCCGTGGGTTGATTTGTCATGACGGACACCCCCTCGACGATCGCGCTGATCGGCAATCCCAACGCCGGAAAAACCACGCTCTTTAACGCGCTGACCGGAGCGAACCAACGCGTCGGCAACTACGCAGGCGTCACCGTGGAGGTGAAATCCGGCGAAACCTTCACCCCACACGGCCGCAAGCTGCGCGTGCTTGACCTGCCCGGCTGCTACTCGCTGCGGGCGAATTCCCCCGACGAAAAGGTCGCGCTCGACGCCTTGAACGGCCTGCTTCCCAACGAGCAGCAACCGAACCTCGTCGTCTGCGTCGTCGATGCGTCCAGTCTCGAGCGCCACCTCCAGCTCGCGCTGCAAGTCATCGAACTCGGTCTGCCCTGCGTGATCGCTCTGAACATGGTCGATGTGGCGGAGAGCACCGGCCTGCGGCTCGATCCCGCGAAACTTGCCGAAGAACTCGGCGTGCCGGTGGTGCCGATGCAGGCGAACGCGAAGAAGGGCGTCGTCGAGCTGAAGCAAGCGCTGCGCCTCCCCCACCCCGTCGCCGCCGACGCCAGTTGGATCTCGGATGAAGCGGATCCAGAAGCTGGCAGACGCGCATTTATCACCCGGCTTTGTGAACTTGCAGCCCGCCGCCCGGACGCGCACCAGCAGACTCTATCCGACAAGATCGACTCCGTCCTGCTGCATCCGGTGTCCGGCTGGATCTCGCTGGTCACGATCTTCTTCATGGTCTTCTGGGCTATTTTCTCCTTCGCGGAAATCCCGATGGGCTGGATCGAGGCAGCTCAAGGCGCGCTGGGTGGCTGGGTCGAGTCGCTCATGGCAGAGGGAGATCTTCGCTCGCTGGTCGTGGACGGCATC
>JBOFET010000078.1:0-7501 GCA_051648225.1 Luteolibacter sp. | reverse complement strand
GCTTGGCGAGACCGATGCCCCCGCGTGACTGCTTTGTAAAGCCAAGGTCGAATGAAGTTTGAAAGTCTCTGAAATTTGGAGTTGCGGAGCCTAAACTGACCTTCCTAGAGTCCCTTCACGCAAGGAATTCAAAGCAAACACAAAACCCCATGGCCAATCTCTTCGGAATTCTCACCGCTATCGTTCTAGCAATCTCCGCGCTCGTCGCGTTCAAAAACAAAAGCGCCTACGACGCAAACCTCACCAAGGCGACCGAGCTGGAAGGCCAGCTTCTCGCCAGCCAAAAGCGGTTGAAAGCTGTCAATGAAATTGTTGAAGGTCTCCCGGTTGAGAACAAGGATACGGAAGAAGAAATTGTTGCCCTCACCGCAGCCGAACTGGCGGCAACCAAGGCCAACGATGCTCTCAAGGCGGAAGCCGAACCTCTCACGGCCAAGATCGCCGCAAATAAGGAGCAACTCGATGCCATCCGCGCACAGACTGAACAAGTCGGCGACCTGAAGGGACTCTCCTCCAAGATGCGTGCGGCCAATGCCGAACTCGAAGAACTCACCCAAATGATCTCTGCGGCGGAGGCGAAGCTTGCTAACCTAACTTCGCAAGCCTCGATCTCCGATGCGCGTGTCACTGAAGGAAAACGCAAAATCGAAGACCTCAGCACCGGTCGCTCGTTTCCCAACCTCAAGACCCGGATTCGCTCGATCTACCCGAACTGGGGCTTTGTCACTCTGGCTTCCGGTAACAACGCCGGTGTCGTCACCAACTCCACATTGGATGTGGTCCGCGGGGGTGAAACGGTCGCTAAGCTGCTGGTCACCGCAGTAGAGAGTTCCACTTCCTCCGCTAGCATCATCCCTGATTCTCTCTCGTCAGACGCGACGCTCATGGTGGGCGACATGGTGGTTCCTGGCCAGCGCACCGTCACACCGGCTCCTTCGGCCAATTGATCCGAGCAAGAATCTTCAAACCCATTTCCAGGAAATTCCATGAAAGCCATTCTACACATCGTTGCCATCGTCGCCTCTCTCGGTGCTGCATTTTTGTCATTCAACTACTCCGGTAAGTTCAAGACATTCGAAGCGAAAAGGGCGGAAATCGTCGAATCCATCAAAAAGACGAATGCGGATGCCGATGGCAAGGACTCCGACATCAAGAAAGGAAGAGCCGTATCCGCAGGCGTGAAAGAGAAGGCAGAACTGCTCGAGCAAAGCGTTTCTTCGCTGAAATCCACCGGTAGCTCCCTCACCAATGAGCTTGGCAAGTTGAAGGAGGAACTCAAAAGCCAAGAGGAGGAGTTCGCTCCACTCAAGAAGGTGCTCGAGGAGGTCAATCAAATCCTCTCCGGCTTTGGCGAAAATATCACCATGGAAGCCTTGCCGGGTAAGGTCCAGCAGATCGAAGACGAAAAGAAAGCGAAACAAACCAAACTTGAAGAACTCGAAGTTCTCATCGCCGGATCGGAAAAAAGCTTGGTCGCTGGGCGCGAAGAAGCGGACCGCCTCACCAAGCGGATGGTTGAGCGCAGCTCACGCATCAGCCGCAATGCCATGGAAGCCGTGGTCACTGCGGTCAACCAAGATTGGGGTTTCCTTGTCATCGGCGCGGGTTCGAACTCCGGCTTCACTCCCCAGACGCCACTCCTCGTCAAGCGCGATGGTCGGATGATTGGCCAAGTGAATCCTTCTTCCATCGAGCCGACCCAGACCATCGCCGAAATCGATCTGGACAGTCTCGCTTCCGGCGTGCGCCTTCAGCCGGGGGACCGTGTCATCCTTGCCAAACCAGCTGCCAACTGAGTCAAATTTGTTTCTTGTTGGACCCCCGGAGCTTATTTCCTACCAATTTCAACCCTGGGCCGATCATGACATGCCGCACAATTACTTTTGTCCTCATTTCAGCCTCCGGTCTTGCGTTCACCTCCTGTGCGGATGCTCCTGAGAAAAAACCGGTGGGGCCGGTTTCCCAGACTAGCAAAATCCCTTGGAACGCCCCAATCGCCGGGCAAGGACAAGGCCAGCTCGGGTTGCTCCCGCAAAACCAATACCGTCGCTAGGCGCTTAGTCGCGGTGGTATGGCGAGCCGTTTTTCAACGACGCCACCCGGTAGAGTTGTTCTAGCAGCACTAGCAGGGCGAGTTCGTGCTGAAGTGTAAATGGAGAAAGCGTGAGAGTGAGGTCACATGCTTCTCTCAATTCCGGGGTGTGACCGTCTGCCGCACCGATCAGGAAGGCGACGGTTTTCACATCGCCGCGCATTTCCAGTGCTTCGAGCTTCTCTGCGAATTTTCGAGTCGTTAGGAGTTCGCCCCGTTCATCCAAGGCGATGCGGTAGCAGCCTTGTGAGCGTTCCAACAAGCGCGCGGACACCTCGGAACGGTAACCTGCCTTGACCGCGACCAGCTCGTGTCCACCGGTGCGCGATAGCCGTTTCAAATACTCCTCCACTCCGGCCTTCGCGTAGGCAAGAGCGGGTTTTCCGGCGACGATGAGGCGAATCTGCATACAACTGATCCGAGCTTGCCCGGACACACCCTCTACGCCAACTTCAAAGCACCATGAAATTGCTGATTCTACCTTGGGCAATGATGCTCGCCTCGTGCTCTAGCAGCCTCGGCCCGGTCACCCCCGCCACCCGAACCGAGCGCCAAATGCTCGGTCTGCTTGAGAAATTCGACCGCTGGGATGACAACGGCGATGGCGAATTGACCGCCAAAGAAATCGATGCAGGCATCGCGCGTTTCAAGGGAACTCCGATGAAGGTCAACTACACCGGGAAAGAAGTCGTCACGTTCTACGATACCGACGGGAATGGCAGCGTTTCGTTGCGGGAAGCGCAGGCTGGCTACCATCGTGCGAATGAAGTGAAAGGACAAGCCAGCCGATGAATGCGATTTACGAGTCTGAGAAAATTCTCGCGGAGTATTTGTTATTCCACTTTGCCACGGAAGAGGAAATTCTCCCAGCCCCGCGTCCATGGCCGGCCGGCATGCGCACGGCGCTGGATTTCACCCGTCGGACGGTGGCGCACTTCTCGCCGGGCACGGCAAACCGCGGGCTGGACCTCGGATGCGCCGTGGGCCGCTCGACTTTTGAAATGGCGAACCATTGCGCGTCGGTAATCGGCATCGATTTTTCCCACGCCTTCATTCATGCGGCGGAGCGGTTGAGACGCGGTGAAGCCATTGCCTACGACCGTCGTGAAGAGGCATCCGCGGTCACCCGCCTCGAGGCTCGCGCTCCGGCGGGGATGGACGCTACCAAGCTTGCTTTCCTTCAAGGGGATGCGATGCGTCTGCCTGAAGATCTTGGCAGTTTCGACCGTGTCCATGCGGCGAATCTCGTTTGCCGACTGCAAGAGCCTCAGCGCCTGCTGGACCGCTTGCCGAATCTCGTTAGACCCGGCGGCGAGCTGGTCCTCGCCACGCCCTGCACGTGGTTGGAAGAATTCACGCCGCCCGAAAACTGGCCACGCGGGACGACTTCCGATTGGTTGAAGGCCAATCTCGCTCCTTCATTCACTCTTCTGCGCGAGGCTGACGAACCGTTCCTCATTCGTGAAACCGCCCGCAAGTTTCAGTGGACCACCTCGCTGGTCACCGTCTGGTGCCGCCGCAGTTGAGCGGCGTTTTTGTCTCTCCCAGTGCGGGTTGGTGGTTAGGTGTCGAAAACGTCACCAACAATCGCCCTTTGGCCGACGAGTGCGTGCTTTGCGGGATTGACCGGATCACGCGGAACCATTATTCCATTTGCCATGAACTATCTGAAATTATTCCTGCGGATGAACTCACTAACAGGCCGCTGGATCGCAATGGTACTTTTGATTTTCCTCCACCTTGGATTTTCCAGTGCTGCCTTGGCCCAATCCGGAGTCGTCGCTTGGAAAGAGCAGCCGTTTCATTCGGATTCCACCGCCAAGGTTTTTTACTTCGACCGGATGGAAAGAACCGGCACCGTTACTTGGTTTTTCCGTGACAGAAAACGAATCGTGCTTGAAGCGAATCAAGCGTTCGACGTCGTGTTAGTGCCCGGCTCCCTTGCGGAGCTGGACAGCAAAGTCGGAACCCCTCAACTGCAGAAAGACTACGATGAACTCTCGGCCTTCGCCACGAAGTATCCAGCTGCCGGAACCCTGCTCGAGATGCGCCTGAAACAGATGGAAACGTATCTGGCGAACGAAAAAGCAACGATCGAAACTCCAGCCGGATGGGTGTCAGTCGCCAAATATGACAAGGCCAACGCGGAATCGTCCGATTCAGAAGGCTCGCAACCGATCTACCGGATAGAAGTCTATGTGGTTTGCGCAATTTATCTTCTGGTGTTGATCGGCTTCACTCTCTGGCGCAAGCGCACACCGGTGCTCCTGCTTTTGATTCTTCCGTTTATCGGAGGATTCGGATGGATGACTTATAAGGAGCAGGGATTGGGATGGATCCAAAGGGTGACTGAGGAATTGAGAGAGCTGTATCAGAAAACGAACTCACCCTAGAGATTGTCGATTGCGGCGGGAGCCACATCGGTTGCCGGAGAGGGAATGTGGATCGGTCCAGTGACACTCGTCACCTCACCGCAGCCACGAGCGCTTGGCCGGAGTGATGTGCGGTGGCTTCAGATAGATCGGCTGCGGCGGTTGGGACATCCATCGCACGCGCGTCTCCGGGGAGGTTGCAAGCCATGTCTGCCACAGTCGCTCCGCGCTTGGAAATTCGAGACGCACCTCTTGCTTCAGTTCGTCCTCAAGGGGAAACCTTTGCGGATTCTCGAAGGAGACGATGGGGACTCCCTGATCCCGTGCGGCCAGAATCGCAGCCACCAGTCCGTTCGTGTCCGTTAGTCCGGGTTCTTGCGGGTTGTCCGAGTGCTCCACTCTCGCCGTCCAGAAGCTGCCCCGCCGCGCGTCGCCGATGACGAGGCAGGCCGCACCGTTCATCGCCGACGGAACGGCGAGGATCGATGGCACCGCCACCGCAGGGCAGCTGCGGGCGATCGCCACACCCTGCGCTGCGGCGATGCCGACCCGGGTGCCGCTGTAACTTCCCGGTCCACTCCCCACTAACACCCGTTCGATGGTTGCCTGCTCCTGCGCTTCGAGAAGTTCCTTGAGGGGGGGAAACAAAACCGCGTTGTGGCTGCGGTCGCTGGTGAATTCCCGCTGCATGATCCGGCCGCATGGCTCGACGGTGGCCAGAGAGGCCATGGGCGTGGACGTTTCAAGAACCAGGGTGAAGCAGTCACTCATCGGCGATGAAGCTAGGAGACTCCGGTCGCTTCCGAGAGTCCGTGTTTTGCCTGACGATTTCCTCCATCGTGTCCATGTTTTCCTCCAAGGCGGTGACGAAGGCGAACTGGTTCCGGCAGCGGTCGAGGTTATGACCGGGGCGGGTCGTTTTAAAATAGACGTCGCCGTTCAGATAATCGGTTAGGAACCGGATGCCGAGTTCCAAGGTGATGAGTTTCCCGGAGAACGCGAGGTGGCCGAGTTCATGCCCGTTGAGAAAGGTTGCTGTGGACAGATAGCCTTTCACCAGCGCCTCGAAGCGATCGAGACGAACACCGATCCGTTTCAAGTCGGCTTCGTCCTCGCGGGTCGTCGGCGCGGCGGTGCGGACCATGTCGCCGAAGTCATAGAGCGCGGAGCCGGGCATCGTGGTGTCGAGATCGATCACGCAGATGCCCTCAGCGGTGGTTTCGTCGAGCAGGACGTTGTTGAGCTTGGTGTCGTTGTGAGTGACACGCTCGGGGATTTTTCCGGAGGCGATGAGGTCGGTGATGCGCGCGCAATCCGCAGCGCGAGCACGGGCGAAGGCGATTTCCGCCCCGACGGTGGCGGCCCGGTCAGCGGTGTCATGGCGGATTGCCGCTTCGAGCGCCTCCAGTCTTTTCGGTGTGTGGTGGAAATCCGGGATGGTCTCGTGAAGGCGGCCGCCTGGTAGATCCGCGGTGAGCTTTTGAAACGCGCCGAAAGCTTTTGCCGCCTGATAGGCCTGCTCATCGCACTCGATCTCGTCGTAACCACGGGCGCGCTCAATGAACGGATAGGTGCGCCAGAGATTTTCCTGCGCATCAAAAGCGTAAGGACGACCATCCAGCGCTGGAATGCAGGTAAGCGTGCGGCGGTGGGCCTCCGGGTGGCCCTCGGCGAGCAGTTTCGCCAGTGCGTGGTGGGTCACGCGGGCGACGTTTTCCATCACCTGCACCGGGTTCTTGAAGACGTGGTGGTTGAGGCGTTGGTGAATGTAGCGGATACGGACTCCCGCCTGATCATAGCTGGCGCAATACGTGTCATTGATGTGCCCTGAACCAAATGACCGCGCTTCGACGAAGTCGGCACGCATCTGAAAAAGCGCGGAAATCGCACGCAGATCATGCATGGACCGCTCCTTGGGAAAGATCCGCCGGATACTCGCCGGCTTCGATCAGTTTCCGGATCGAAGCGACGACATGCTGCTTGTCCTCCGGATAGGTCACGCCGAACCAGTGGCTGGTGGTGCCGAGTACCGTGCAGTCCGCCTTGCCGCTGCGAATGAGAGCGTCAACCACCGTGGGGATGTAATTCTCGGATTTTTCGACGGCACCGAAATCTTTGATGAAGCGGGTGAACTCGGTTTCCAAGTGAGCGATGAAGCCTCCGGTGAACGCCCAGAAATTCATCGAAACGGGCGATTCCTCGGAAACCTCCCTGCGCGTTCCGTCGAGGGCGTTGCCCCGGACCACGCCGTCGGCTTCACGCTCGATTTTTACGTATTCCTCCACGCCTGTGAGGAGGTCCTGCCCGTCGCGGGTGCAGATGCCTCGGTTCACATCGCCGTGGTCGGAGAGAGTGTTGATGAGCGGGTAGCCGATCATCGCGTAGTGGGCTTTCGAGCTTTCGTCACAGGGGGTGGTGAGGAATTTGGCGGCACGGTCGTAGGCATCGCGACCGTAGAAGTCGTCCGCGTTGATCACGGCGAAGGGCCCGTTGACGAGGTGGCGCGCGGCGCGGACCGCGTGGGCGGTGCCCCAGGGTTTCGCCCGGCCTTCCGGCACGGCGAATCCTTCCGGCAGGTCATCCAGCTTTTGGAACGCGTAATCCACCTCGATGACGTTTGCGAAACGGGAACCGACGCCTTGCCGGAATGCCTCGGCGAAATCCTCGCGGATGATGAAAATCACCCGCCCGAAGCCGGCCCGGATCGCGTCGTAAACCGAATAGTCCAACACGGTTTCACCGTTCGGGCCCATCGGGTCCATTTGCTTGAGGCCGCCGTATCGGCTGCCCATTCCGGCTGCGAGAACAAGGAGTGTCGGTTTCATGGTGATTTTTTGGGAGTAGGCCGGTGGCGTTTCTCGGAGCGGCTGCCCCTTAGTTGCCAATTGGAGCAGTGGCTTGCAATCTCTCTTATTCGGCTATTGCAAGGTTCCTCTCTTCGAAGTTTCCTCTCGTTTGGCCTTGCCATGGACATGCCGGGCGGTAGTTTCGGCGTCCGTTTTTCTTTCTACTGGCAGACGGTTGGCGCCCCGGTGTC
>JBOFET010000077.1:0-2005 GCA_051648225.1 Luteolibacter sp. | reverse complement strand
TTGATCAAACGCCTTGGCCCACGCTTCAAGACGCTCGACCACGTGGGGCACCGTGTCTGGATCGACTCCATCCGGGCCGATTCCTTCGTCTCCATAGGAAGGTGATGCATAGCCGACGTAAGCTCCCTTCAGATTTTCCATTTGAGGGATACCGCTTTCTCCCAGCTTCTTGACGAGCGCCAGATAACGCTTGTGGAACTCTGGATGCGAGATGTCGAAGTTGGTGACCTTTGGCTTGTTTTTGCTCTTCTCGGTGCGGAGCGGGACTTGGTGATCAGGGAGCCACTCCGGGGCGAAGATGGTGGCGGAACTGAGCACCCGCAGGACCACGCTGAAGCCTCTTTCCTTGGCCTCTTTGATGCGGGCTCGCAGTTGGTCAAACTGATAGTCTCCCTCGGCGGGTTCCAAGTCACGCCATTTGACCCAGATTTCGAGGGTCGGATTTACGGGAAGGTCGAGCGGTTGGATTTCCTGGTTCAGGGGTTTTGTGATCGTTGAGGTCCGGTGCACCGCCAGTAGTCCGTTAGAGGCGGGTTTGACTGTTGGAGGGAGTGACCAATCCCATCCTTCGATGAGATGGTCGGTGGCGTTCCATTCTTGAGGCCGGATTTGATGCAACGGAGTTTTCTGATACGCGGGCCAGTAGGGCCAGGAATTCGGCTCGGCGGCTTCCGAAATCATGGTCAAAAGGATGGCGATGGCGCAGTTGATGAGGCAGCTAGGATTGTATAACATGGGTTTATAGACGGGTGAGAGTTAAAGCGATTTCACGAACAACTTCTTTCGGGTGGGAGGCGGAAAGACTGATGCGCAAGCGGGCGCTGCCTCTGGGGACCGTGGGGTAGCGGATGGCTGGCACGAGGAATCCGGCGGACTCCAGTGCCGAAGCGGTGGCAAGTGCGGCTTCGTTAGAACCCAGGATCCTGGGAATGATGGGCGTGGATTGAGACGAAAGAATCGCGATATTTTCCTGAAGTCTGGTCCGCAAGGAAGCACCCTCAGGGGAGCGGATGAGGGAGAGTGAGGCCAGTGCCGCATGTGCCAACGCCGGCGGCGGTGCCGTGGAGTAGATGAATGAGCGGGCGCGATTAGTAAACAGGTCGATCCAGTCGCGGGAGGCGGCGAGGTATCCGCCGGAGAGGCCTGCCGCTTTGCTGAGGGTGCCCATTTGAAACGTGATGCGGTGTTGTAGGTTTTCCTGCTCGGCGAGTCCCATGCCATGTTCGCCGAGCACGCCGAAGCCATGTGCTTCATCAAGCAGGAGAAGCGCGTCATACGTTTCGGTTAACTCGACGATGTCGTGTAGCGGGCAAAGATCGCCGTCCATGCTGAAGACGGATTCGGTGACGACGAGGATGCGGGCCGCCGGTTTTTTCCCACGGATGGAGGATAGCAGACGTGCGAGCTTCTCCAGATCGTTGTGGGGAAACACCCGTAAGGTCGCTCCCGAGAGCCGCGCGGCATCGACGAGGCAGGCGTGTGAGAGCTTGTCGAGAATTACGAAGTCGGACTTGCCGACGACGGCGGGGATGATGCCGAGCGCGGTGGCGAAGCCGGACGAGAAGGTGAGTGCCGCTTCGGTCTGTTTCGCATCTGCTAGAGCGGACTCCAGCTGCTGGTGAGGCGGGAGCGTCCCACAGACGAGCCGGGATGCGGCCGCACCGGCGCCGAACTTCCGCACTCCATCGATGACTGCGGCTTCGATTTCCGGGTGGCGGGCAAGTCCGAGGTAGTCGTTAGAGGCAAAGTTCCAAAGGGTCCTTCCATCCCGGACGACCCGGATGCCGGTGGGCGAGTCAAGTGGTCGCTGGTCGCGCAGCAGTCCCCCGGCGGCGAGTTGGCGAAGAGACTCGGCGGGGCTGGGCATTCAGGAACCCGCAGTGGGACGTTCGAGTGCCCAAACCATGAGCTTGTTGGAGTCTTTCCAGACGTTTGGAGTGTTGGATTTCAATACCACCACGATGACGGACCGGCCGTTGAGCGATCCGCTGGCGACGAGGCAGCG
>JBOFET010000076.1:0-1467 GCA_051648225.1 Luteolibacter sp. | reverse complement strand
GCTGCGCAGCGGCAAGAAACCCACCGAGCTTGGGCGTCTCAAGCGACCACTTCACGGGTGTGAGCGGTTCACCCTGGACTTCCAAAAGAACCAGATCCTCGTCTTCGTAAACACCGAGCAATTTCACATCGCGAGTCTCATCACCCGCCGCATCGACGCGGAGCTGCCGCTGAGTGGGGGCGATTTCGCTCCACTTGGTGAGAATCTTGCGGCCGTCATCGACCACCGTCCCGTAGGCAAGCCGCCTGGACCCGGACCAGACTCTAACGGTGGATTTCGCGACTTCCTCGAGTGCGGGTTGAATCGCCTGATTGAACTCGACCGCCTGCTCATCGATCGCCTTGCGCTCCTCGGGAAGAAGCAAGGGAACGTCGTCTTGGGCGGTTAGAACGCCTGTTGATCCGACACACAGTGACAGGAATAGGATGGATTGCAGTTTCATGGTTCTTCAAAAAGTGCTTCGCGGCGGGCAAGAACGACGTCGATTTCGAGAGTCTTACGGTCCCTCAGGATTCCCAGTTTAACCTTGTCTCCCGGTTGTTGTTTGGCGAGGACCTGGAGTAGTTTGTTCGCGTCGCGAATGGTATTTCCATCGAGTGATTGAATGATATCGCCTGCCCTGACGCCGGCCGCTGCGGAGGGTGACCTCGGAACGACCCCTTCCACGGGCACTCCCTTGAAGCCTCCGCGCTCGCCGAAGACGATGCCAAGCACGGGCATTTCTGGATTGGCGAATGGATTCATCGAGAGCATGCCCCACGCCTCACCCGCTCGAATCCGATCCCAGTCGTCTTTGAATCCATCGATACCGGCATGGTTGTTGTTGGTGAGCGAGACTCCGATTGAGGAGTTGATCCCAACGATTTTCCCGTCGAGGTCGAACAGGGGTCCCCCTGAATCACCGCCGATGAGCGTGCAGTCGGTGGTGAGGAAATTTCCGGGGCCTTTCGAGACCACCCTGCCGAAACGAACGGGCGGTGTCCTGGCGGCATCGAATCCGGCGGAATGCCCGAGGGCGACCACCCAGTCACCCGCGACCAATGACTTCGAAGAACCCATGCCCGCAAAAGGCCACGGGCCTTTCGACGTGATCTGCACCATACCGATGTCTTTCGAGTAATTCGCCCCGAGGACTTTTCCCTGCACTTCCTCGCCATCAGGAAAAACCACCGTCACTTCCTCCGCGCCTTGGATCACGTGCGCTGCGGTGAGGATGAGTCCGTCGGCAGTCGTGATGACGCCGGAGCCAGACGCCTGGGTCTTCTCAGAAAGCAGCGCGACGGTGGCCGGCATCACCTTGCTTGAGACGGCCTCTACCTTGTCTTCGAGTTTGGCCAGATCATCCAGACTGCGAGCCGGTTCCCGCGCTGAAATCTGGCCAGGGATCATCCCAAAAAACACGGCGGCGAGCGGAAAAAATGAATTCACTTTCATGGTGTCTTGTCCCAGAGCGGAATGGAAATGATA
>JBOFET010000075.1:0-5478 GCA_051648225.1 Luteolibacter sp. | reverse complement strand
GCAAACTCACCCTCAACCTCCTCCGGCATGATCAAACCATCAAAGACACGATGCGCGGCAAACGCATCCGCGCCGCGCTTTGCGAGAAAACGCTCGAAACCCTTCTGAAACTTCACATTTCAAAATGAGGTAGCCCTGTTGAGTCAAATTTTGTCTGTTGCCGGATCCGAGGTGGGGTGCAAGACTTCCACCATGAAATTCAGCCGATTGTGCCTGTTAGCGCTCTCCGTCGCTATGATGCTTTCCGTGATCGCGCAGGAGCCTGCTGCGGAGGCGAGACCGGAAATCCCGAAGGATTTGATGGATGACGATCACGTGCGCGAGGAGCTGGCGGTGAATGAGTTCACCGCGCCGTTGATTTCCAAGTTGTTCGACACCTTGCAGTTCCTGATGCCGCTGCCGATCGCCGAGGTGGAACGCAAGATGCCGCCGCGGATGTCGCAAGACAGAGCGGATCTGGCGGTCGAGCTGGGGTTTCTCATCGCCAATGGATTTCTCGTGGTGCAGGCCGAGCAGTTAGACAAAGTCGAAGACCTCGCCAAGGATCTCACCCGCTACGGGAAGGCGCTGGGTGCGGGCGACCGGGTGAACCGTCATGCCGCTAGCTTGTTAGAAAGCGCCAAGGATAAAAACGTCGAGCAGCTGAAAAAGGAGTTGTCCGCGACCCAGCGGGATGTGGAGGCGGAACTCATCAGTCTGCGTGACACAGACCTGGCCCACTTGATTTCGCTGGGCGGTTGGATCCGGGCTTTGGAAGTCTCCACGGTCGCGGTGGACAAGCAGTTTTCCGCCGAGCGCGCGCGGAAAGTCATGCGGGAGGACATCGCGGACTACTACACCGAGTCGGTGGCAGGTCTGGAGCCGCGGATTTCAGAGCGCCCGAACTATCTGGCCATGCGGGATCTGCTAGCCGGACTGCGGACGGAGATGGTCTTGGAAAACGGGGTAGAGCCGACGCCTGAGCTGATGGCGGAGATTCGGAAACAAGCTGCGAAACTGGCGGAACTCGCACTGCAAAGGCAACAATGAGTGCTCCAACAGAACGTCGCGCCGCAGTGCTCGGGCTGGGCATCATCGGGTCCCGTGCATGTGTCCGGCTGTCGGAAGCGGGATGGCAGGTAGCCTCTTGGAACCGCACGCCGAAAGGGCTACCCGGCGAGTTGGCGGCGCCGGAAGTGGCGATCAGCGGCGCGGCAGTCATTTCGATCTATCTGAAGGACGTTCCCGCCGTCCGGGAAGTGACCGGACGGATCGAGGGGTTTCTCAAGCCCGGCCAGATGATTCTCAACCACTCGACACTGGATCTGGAAACCACCTTGTGGCTGGAAAAAATCGCACAGGCGCGCGGCTGCCGTTTTCTGGACGCACCCTTCACCGGCAGCAAGCACGCTTCCGCGACGGGACAACTGGTTTACTATATTGGTGGTGATCCAAACCTTGCCAGGGAGCTTGAGCCCTACCTCAGCGCCACTAGCAAGAGTCGCTTCCACACGGGCGGCGTCGGCACTGCGACAGTGACGAAGCTGGCGACCAATCTGATCTCCGCCTGCACCGTGCAAGCACTGGCGGAGGCACTCGCCATCGCCACCCGCCACGGCGTTTCGGCGGATGGCCTGATCGAGGCGGTTTCATTGAATACGTCATCCTCGCTGCTAGCTTCCATGAAGCTCTCAGCCATGGCTGTTGGAAATTTCGAAACCCATTTCTCGCTGGCTAACATGAGCAAGGACAGTCGCTACATGCTCGACCTCGCCGAGTCCGCCGGGCTGGAGACGCCCGCCATCGCCGCCGTGTCGAAGCGCATGGGTGAGCTGAGCGAACTGGGACTCGCGGATCTTGATTTTTCCGCCGTGGCGAAACCCTATCTCGCTCCACCGTGAGCGAACTCCGCATGGTATTGCCGACCACTCCCGCGCTGCTGGAGTTTCGCGGGTCGGACGCGGTTCGTTTCCTAAACGGCCAGCTCACCCAGGATGTCCGGCGGGTGGTGGGAGGGAAAATCTCGCTGCCAGCCTGTGTGACGGATGCGAAAGGCAAGCTCCAGTTCAGGGTGACAATCCACGAGGTGGATGGAGGAGCTTTGTGGGTCACCGGACCGGCTGGGATTGAAGAAGCGCTCCAAGCACGGCTGACGCGCTATCTCATCGCGGACGAGGTGGAGGTCGTTGATTTGACAGGAAAATTTGAAATGCTCCATTTCATCGGGTTGGTTCCAGGTTCTAACGAAGTGTTATCCCGTGAATCGAACCGCTATGGCGTGAGTGGCACCGACTGGTGGATTCCCTGCGGAAGCAAGCCTGACATGCCGGCTCATCGAGCAATGACCCATGAAGAGTTAGAATCGCTCAGAATCGAGCATGGAGTGCCGCGATGGGGACGGGAATTGGGGGAAGGCATGCTTCCGCCGGAAGCACTTCTGGATGCGACGGACATTTCATACAGCAAGGGCTGTTATATCGGCCAGGAGGTGATTTCGCGGATCAAATCCGCTGGCAAGGTGAACCGACGGCTCACCCGTTTCCGTTTCGCTGCGGACGCGCCGGTGACGCCCGGTCCACTGGTCGATGCAGAGGGAGCGAATGTCGGTGAGCTAACAAGTGTCTCGCCGACCGCGACCGACGGCAGCCGCGCCGCGTTGGGCTATCTGAAGCGCGGGGCGGTGGATGGCTTTTTCAAAGCGGCGGATGGGTCATTGCACGCGGCAAGAGTCCGGTGATTAGATTCCAAGCGGCAGCTCATCCGGCAGTCGGTTGGTTTCCTCGCCGAGTCGCTCGCGGGCCGTTTCCAGGTAGTGGGCGTCCAGCTCGATGCCGGTGAAGTCAGCGATGTGCTGGCGGTGGGCGGCGATGGCGGAGGTGCCGATGCCGAGAAACGGATCGAGCAAGCGAGTCGCGGGACCCTTGCCGTGGAGGCGGATGCATTGCTCGACAAGCGCGACCGGGAAGGTGGCGGGATGCGGGCGGTCCTTGTCGCGGGAGTTGATCGTCTCGTAGGGAATGAACCAGTTGTTTCCCCGGCAACGGAGGTCCGCTCCGCCGGTGTGGCCCCACCGGGCGATGTTGGATTTGTCCTGATAGGGCACCCCTGCGGCCCGGCGGTCGAGTTCGGTATTACCGGTCTTTGTGAGGTGGAAGACGTATTCGTGGCAGTCGTTGACGAAGCGTTTCGAATTGATAGGTTTGAAATGCCCGGCGCTGATTTGCTCATTCGAGCGGGTCTCGATGGTGATGGATTTGATCCAGTGGAAGGTGTTCTGAAGGGTGAAAAGTGGGTTGGACCCATCGGTTAGAGCGAGGATGAGCTGGTGCGGCATCAGTGGGTTCGCGGGAGCAGCACCGACGTTGAGGAAAAATGATGCGTCGCTCGTCATCACGCGTTTGAGTCCAACGGCCCATTGCTGGCACCATGATAGGAACTCTTCGCGTGGAGCGGTGTCTTTGAAACTCTTGTAGTTGATCCCGAGATTGTAAGGCGGCGAGGTGACGACAAGGTCGATGGAGGATTCTGGAAGGGTTGGCAGGACAGCCAGACAATCACCGTTGAGGAGTTTCATGACGCTGAATCTGTCCGATCATCTTCAG
Organism: Luteolibacter sp.; assembly: GCA_051648225.1. Lineage (GTDB taxonomy): Bacteria > Verrucomicrobiota > Verrucomicrobiia > Verrucomicrobiales > Akkermansiaceae > Luteolibacter. The sequence goes on along the minus strand of JBOFET010000075.1, from coordinate 1,897 downwards.
GCGTGGTGCAGCAAAATCGAATTTGCAGCGAAATGGTCTGATAGAATATCCGACACGATCACGATGGGAGTGCCCGCCCGAACGAAGTCCTCCCGGCGTAGCATTTCACTGACGCGTTGGATCGTCTCCTCGATGTTGGATGAGAAGGGCAGCTTGAAGGACCGAATGCCACGGGTGAGGGCGAGCTGCCGGCAGACGCGCTCGGTAGGGGTGAATGCATAGAAGCCGGAGGTCCTCGGGCGCAGCATCGCGACGTGGTTGGCGAGAACGCCGCGGCGGGTGAGTACGACGAGGCGGGCGTCCGGTAGTGAGTCTGCGAGGGTCACGGCGGCGCGGGCCGTTTTCTGGCGCTCGTCGCGAAGCAAGGCGTTCTGACCAAATCCGTGGCCACCGGAGCGTTCGATGCGGGAAGCGATCCGGACCAGCGCTTCGACGCAGCGCTCGGGATAGCGGCCTACTGAGGTTTCTCCGGAAAGCATCAGGCAGTCGGCTTCTTCATACGCGGCGTTCATCACATCGGTGACTTCGGCACGGGTGGGGGTGGGATTAGTGATCATCGACTCTAGCAGCTGTGTGGCGACGATGACGCGGGTGCCGAGTTCGTGACAGCGCTTGATGATGCGGCGCTGGAGGATGGGGAGTTCCTCGAACTCGACTTCGGTGCCGAGATCGCCGCGGGCGACCATGATAACGTCGGCTTCCTGGATGATGGCGTCGATGTTGCGGATGGCTTCCTGATCCTCGACTTTAGCGACGATTTGTGATTCGCCTTCGAGGGCCAGCATCGCTTCCCGGAGTTCGCGGACGTGGGCGGAGTCACGGACGAAAGATCCGGCGATGTAGTCCGCGCGGCAACCAACGGCGAGCGAGAGGTCCTTGTGGTCCTTTTCCGTGAGGGCGGGAAGATTGAGCCGGACACCGGGAAGATTGATGTGACGGCGGGATCCCATGGTGCCCGGAGTTTTGACAAAGCACAAAATGCGGTCGCCCTCGACGGCATCGATGCGCATGAGCAGTGCGCCATTGTCCACGACGAGAGTGTTTCCGACGGCGACGTCCCCCATCAGGCCGTCGTAATTCACGGTGGTGGAAAGCGGGACGGTGGGCTCGGTGCCTGCCTTGCGGAATTCCACGACATCGCCTTCCAACAGATTGTAGGGAGTCTCCAAGTCGCCGGTGCGGATCGACGGTCCGGTCAGGTCGAAAAGGACGGCGATGTGCAGTCCGCGTGCTTCGGCTTGGCGGCGAACCCGTTTTGCCATTTCTGCCGCCCATTCGTGTTTGGCGTGGCTCATGTTGAGCCGGAAAACGTTGGTGCCTGCGTCGATGAGGCGTCCGATCATTTCTTCAGATTCGGTGGCGGGGCCGAGGGTGATGATGAGCTTGGTTTTGCGTGACATGGATGGAGGAGCTAAATGGTAGGGTCGGTGCGCGGGACAACCGTTCGCGCCCGAGCAGGAAACATGCCGGGGTGATCAAGGCAAGCACAAGTCCGTGCAGGTCTTGTGACATGCGTGAGTCGATGGGAGGAAATCGGACGCAAGCGACCGAACCATGGCCGGGTAGATTTCCAGAATCCGAGAGCGTTCAACTGCAGCCCAGACTGGTGCCACACTGGTTGCAGACGCCGCAGGCCTCGGCGCGGATTACTTGGTCCGAACCGCAGTGGGAACAGATCATGCCGAGGTGGGCGGTTCCGGTGGTTTTGCGGGTATTGAGCGGAGCGCTGCGCTTGGAACCGTCCCGATAGATGGCGACGGCTTTGAGTCCGAGCTGCCAGGCTTCGGTGTAGGCTTGCATGATGTCCTCGACGGTGGCGTTTTCCGGAAGATTGACGGTTTTGGAAATTGCGCCGCTGAGGAAGGGCTGTGCGGCGGCCATCATCATCAGATGGCCG
>JBOFET010000074.1:0-1039 GCA_051648225.1 Luteolibacter sp. | reverse complement strand
TTTGGTCTTCTTGTCGACCGCTTCGAAAAAGTCCTTGAGGTGTTTGTCGTAGGCCTTGGCCCAAACCGGAGGCGGTGGAATGGCCATCAGTCCTCCCACGCACGACGGGCAAAGCCGTTGTCCACGAGCCAGGCGTTGACGTTCTCGCCACCGGCAAACAGGTCACACAGATAGCGGCCGTACTTGTCCGACTTGTGAGTCGCTATGGAAAGGCTCTTGCCTTCAATCCGCCCGCGCAAAGCCTCGGTCGCTTTCTTTCCTGCCTCGGCGGACTCTTTGCGGCGCAGCTCCGGAGCATCGATACCTCGAAGACGAAACATCTGTTCGCAAACGATGTGGAATCCGCAGTCGACTTTGAGAACGACCGTGTCCGCATCCACGATCCGAACGAGCGTCACGCGGTCGTAGAAGTAGGGTGCGCTCATGAGTCCTCGGCCGTTGGTTGAAGGGGTGTCTCAAGCGCCGCTTCTCTCACGCGCCATTCGATCTCCCGCGCACAGTCGATGATTCGGGAACAGACACGCGTCACCGTTTCCACATCGTAATCCGCCGACGACACAAGCCCACGGCGCATCTCTCTCTCCAGCTTGGCCACGGCGGATTTGAGTGGCTCAAGGCTCAACTTCGGAGGGTTTGGACTCACTGATCGCTCACAACTGGAAGCCCCATCGGGCGGATGGAGAACTCCGTCCATGGACCCGAGGCGGTTGGTGCCCACTCAAAGGAAATCCACACCATCTCTTTGCGCACGCCCGTCTCCTGGTGGAGGTCGTCAAAAACAGGCAGACCCGCCTGCTTGGTGATGGCGGTCTCTCGCACCCAGACAAGGCCACCCAAGGCAGGCTGATTTTCAAGACGAGGGGACGAACTCACGGGCAACTCCGTTTTAGGAGGGGATCGTCACAGGAGCCGTGACCTGCGCGTAGATGTAATCGTAACGGGCTTCATCCAGCCCCACCGAGCCAGCAAGAGCCGTGCGGAGAGACTCACGAGGAGTACGGAAGAGCCGAACGAACCTCCGGCAGGTTTCGATGATCTC
>JBOFET010000073.1:0-11199 GCA_051648225.1 Luteolibacter sp. | reverse complement strand
CGTGAGTGGTTCCGGTGACACCGGGGCGGTTGGGTTCCTCGACATTCGCCGAGACGATGGCAGCATCCAGGTGGGCAAGGACATGCACCTTGCCGCGCGGGCTGGTGGTGAAGTTATACCATTCTTCGGAAACCGTCCATTCGACGACACGCTGGCTGGTTAAAGGATCGATGACGTTGGTGATCGGGTGGGTCTGGTCCAGGAAATCCACCGTGCCGACCTGAACGGCAGGATGATTGGCGAACTTCGCACCGACCAGATCCAGATACCAAGGCCAATCCGGTTCGGTATCTGAAGCGGCATGGATGCCCACATACGCACCTCCGTTTCGATACCAGGCTTGGAAAGCAGTCTGCTCCGTTTCGTTGAAGACATCGCCCGTCGTGTTTAAAAACAGAACGACATCGTGAGTGGCCAGTTGGCTGATGAAGACGCCAGAGTCAGCAGTCTGGGTCACCTCGAAATCATGCTCTAGGGCAAGTTGATTGACGGCGGTAATCCCTGCCGGAATCGATCCATGGACAAAGCCAGCCGCCTCGGTAAACACGAGTAATCGAAAGCCGTGGGCTGAGACCGTGACGGGGATGACGAAGAGCAATAGCGCGAGGACAACGTGACAGGCGTTGGAGAAAAGAGAGATGGGTTTCATGGATTTGGGTAAATGGTTCAGCCTAGCCGAGAAATGTAGTGCGATGATCGATATCTCGAATGCTGCACGCTACGATCGACAATGTCGCGATTTCAAGGATCCAGGTATGTATTTTTTTCGTCCGCACGAATGTCACAAGATCGCTTCGGGATACTCTCTTTAAACATACTCATATGAGCTTTTTTCATGAGTCAAAGAGGAGGAAGCTTGGACTCAATCACTGAAACAACCGAGCATTCTCGTCTCACGATCATTTCTTGGACAAAACTGCGGCGGGAGTTGGCCTCCCGCCGCAGAGTTCATTTTATCAAATGGATAGCGGGCTTTTCTCAGAGTCCAAGAAGTTACCCGATCCACCCGTCGAATTCAGTTCACCCCTTGGATCCGACCGAACACCTTGCCTGCGGCAGCTTCGCTTACAGGAATGGTGGCGACAACGGTAAGCTCGCCCGCATTGGGACCCGCAGTGACCGCGAAGTCCACCACTCCGGCAGTGAACGTGCCGGTCGTGGCAGGCACGACCGTTCCGGCCCAGAGATCAGACTGACCCAGGTCGCTACTGGATTGCACTTCGAAGACTGCGGCTCCGCGACTTGCTCCGTCCAAACAAACGAAAGTGAGCACCAAGGCACCGGCACTCTCGTCAGCTTGAGGAAGCAGGTCATTGGCGCTTACATTGGGAGTCCCCGCGCCGAGGAACCATGCCAGACCATTGTCCACACCGTCGTTGTTTTCATCCCCGTCGAACAACACGCCATTGCCAGCCCATGCGAGGAAGGGATCGGCAGGTGCCGCTCCTACTGTGAGGGTGCCCGTTCCAGAAATGAAACCCGGGTGCTGGGCCGCACCATAGACTCCGTCTGGCTGAACGTTTCCATTCACACTCAACGAAGTCACCGAATCGGTTCCGGCGAAGCTTAGATTAAGCACTCCTGAGGCACCAATGGTCACTGCTGAGGCATTGTTGTTCGGATTCGCAGCTCCCACGATCAGAGTGCCGGTGGTCACAGTGGTGTTCCCGGTATTCAATGGCTTGGCGATTCTCAGAGTTCCCAGACCGGTTTTCTCGATCGACTCGCCAGTAAGGTCTCCAGTGATGACAAGGTCTTCGGAAGCCGAACCCTTACCGACGACAAATGTGCGGACACCCGTTCCCGTGGCTAGATTGGCGGAAATGGTTGCTTGGGCATTGAGGAAACTCGCAGCACCCGCTGCATAGGTGACGTTTCCACCTCCCAAGGTGAGGACGGCTCCGGCTGCACCTGAGTTGATCAAGGACGGCTGTTGGCCTACATTTCCTGAGATGGTGCCCGACTCGCCGAGGGTGATTCCACCGACCGTTTCGTTGAATCCATTGATGTCAAAAATCGCGTCGATGTTGCCGACTCCGTTCGCCCGCTTGATCGTGATGCCCAAAGTGTTTGGCAACACCTCGGATGCTCCGAGGATCAGCTTTCCACTGTCAATGAAGGTTCCAAATCCGGTGTAAGCATTCCCCGTATTACTCAACATCAAGGTTCCATTGCCCGTCTTCGAGAAACCGACACTGCCGCCGGTGATCAGACCACTGAGGATTGTGTCCACGGCTGCGGCGCCATCACTCACTTGGAAGAAGTTAAGCCCAGAACTCAAGGTGATTGAGTTTTGGAAATCCAAAGTGTGAGTTGCGGAGGCCGTGTTCAATATGAGCGTGCCGCCAGCAACGAGATCGACATCCCATGAGAAGGGTGCCGATGCGCCACCGAAATTCACCGCCCGGTTTGCCCCGAACGCGGCGAAGCCAGAGCCACTGGTCAGCGTTACTTGGTTAGGCCCCGTGCCGATTGCCCGAGTGAAGTCGTTGCTTTGCAAGCCAAGGATGGAACCGGTGAGCGCAAGCGGGCTAGCGGCTGGCAAGGCATTGGCATTGTTGAGGATCAAAACGCCGCCGCTGACGGTGGTTTTACCGGTGTAGGAGTTTGCAGTGGAAACGGTCAGTGAGCCTGAACCCGATTTGTTAAATCCACCGAAGGCTCCGGCAATGGAACCAGAACCTGAGAAGATGTAATCTGTGGTCGAATTCACCGTCACCAAGGAAGGTGAAACCGTGCCGACAATGCTCACCGCCGGTGTGATCGAGCCGCTCGCGTCGAATGTCACCTGACTTGGATCCGTGTAATTGGCATTGTTCCCACTCCAGTTAGAGGCAACTGTATCCCAAAGGTTGCTCACCCCATCGCCCACCCAAGTGAGCGGACTTCCAAAAACACTCAGCAACGGTGTCGTTGCAGAGATCGACGCATTGGCTGTATCGGTGGCGGTCACGGTGAATGTGCCGCTTGACCCGAAGATCACCGGATACAAGGAAAAGTTCGCACTGATTGTCCCATCCACTGGGGTGGTTGCCAGAGGATCCGACGAGGTGATGGCAATCTCCGGATCGGCTGTGGCAGCAGGGAGAGGATTCCAAAACGAATCGACCGCATTGACGATCACGTTGAATGGATCTTCTAGGATTCGGACGCTGGGGCTGCCGGTCTTGCCGGTAGCAGTCCCCGGAGCGGCGGTCTCACCAGGGGCCAGAATCTGCAATTGGGCATAAGCGCCGGGAGCGGCATCGAAAGTGAACAAAGGCAGGCTGGTAGCGCTGCCCGCCGAGCCGATGATGGTGGTCCCCACCTGTGCTTTTTTGGTTCTCACTTGGACTGTCTTCACTCCAGCGACGAGAGTTCCGCTGTTGTCGCCATAAATGCCGTCCATATTCCAGTCGAACTCCAGCAGGCTGCCAGGGGTCGAACTCGAAAGTGTCACGGGCGTGGTGCTGTCGGCCACGGTCACACTGCCGCTGTCTTGCGCAGTGACTGTAATGTTGAATGGCACACCAACCGCTTGAGACGTGCCTCCAGTGATCGCCAGATTGGCAAACGTTGGCGCGTTAATCGCGTCCAATTGGAAACCGTTGATTGAGCGGGTGCTATCAGTAATCGTGAAGCTTCTTGTGGGTGAACTACCGTCGAACGTAACGACGATGTAATCCTGACCAGAAGTTAAGTTCGGATTACTATCTTCGGCTGCAGTGGTGTTGTCACCTCCTACAAAAGTAGCGCCAGCAGCCGGCAAAACACTCCAGGTCCCGCCCTGCCCACTGGTATCACCGGCCCCATACAAATACAAAGTGTAGGTTTCCGAAGGGATAAACCCCGAGAGTGCCAGGGTAACACTGCCTGAATTTTGGAACAGGTAGTCGCGCATGAGGTTTTGTGCGTCGGCCGCAATGGATGCATCAGGGACGCTCGCCTGGAACCTTTGGCCAGTGGCCAAAGTCGTGGAAACAGCAAGTGAGATTGGCGAAGAAGAACCTGTGGTGCGATTGAGGACACGCGTATTGGCCGCTACACCTCCTGAGGCCCCGCCATTGGCCAGTCCGTTGGGTGCAGCACCAAAACCAACCCAAGCATTGCCAACAAGAACGTTGTTCCAGATATCCCCGGAAGTTTGCCCCGGCATTGCTCCGAGAATGCCGGATGTTTGCACTCCAGTGCCCCCGCCTGTGGCGGTTCCATTGCTAAAATCCAAGCTGATCTTGTAGGTGTCAGCAACAACTGTGCTCATGGTGACTCCGAAGAGGAGTGCGATGGATCTATATTTAGGTTTCATAATATTTGGGGTTTATCGGTTTTTATGGTGGATTCTGAAGCAAATCTAATGGGTGTGAGGATACAAGACGGAGACGGTCTGTGGTTCAAGCACACGTGATTTCTCGGGCGCAAGCGTCAATGGATTTTGGGTTTAATGGATTTGAAGATGCAGCAATCAACTACCACACTCCATGAAATTTTTGGCAATTTGATGCTCAACAAATAAAACTATTTCCGAGCCTTCTTGCGGACGCTACCTGTCCCTGGGATTTTGCCAATATAGTCATTCAACCAATCAAGCGTATTTTACGACCGCTGTGTCCGGAATCCCGAGGAGAGAGGAATTCTTGAACGCTATCTGAGCTGCATTTCTGAAGTTCTTAAAACCGCCGCTCCCATGCCAGGCCCGCTTTGCGCGGCAAACGGCCACCGAGTTGCCCGGAAATCGCCATTGTTTCCTTGAATTCTCACCCGATGGCGAAAGGGGCGAAATCGACACTTCCAGCACCTTGCTCGGCGGCTCCCAACCACCAACGCTTTCGCGGTCGCTCCTAGGCAGAGCGTCTCTCATGGCAGGTGGTTCAAAACGTCGCTCCGGAGTCGCAATGAGTCCGGGGCGGCGTTTACTGCGTCCTGACCCTGCCGATGAACATCCCGTAATACCAGATTCCAGCGTAGGCGGCGCGGACTTCATCGACCATTGGCTCGAAATCCGCGCGGGACGCGGGCCACAGGTGGCCCTCCATCCGCACATGGTTCACGCCCATCCAGCGACGGAAAAAGGAGAATTTCGTGTGCGAAAAGTCCACGATGGCGAGAAGTCCACCGGGGCGCAGGTCGGCCTTGGCTGCTTGGAGGGCTTTTTCCCAACCCGGATTGAACATGGTGAGCGCGTAGGAAAAGAGGACGAGGTCGAACTTCCCGGTCAGTGGCGCTTCGTAGGCTTGCTGGATCAGCTTGACCCCGGCGGTCTTGCGGCGAGCGATGTCGAGCATGTCGCCTGAGAGATCGACCCCGGTGATGTCGGCTTGGGGGAAAATGCGCCGGAGGCTCCTGAGATTCCGCCCCGTGCCGCAACCGACCTCCAGAATGCGCTCGGGGACGGCGATCTTGGCACTCTGGCGCAGGATGCTTTCCCGACCGAAGAGGAAGGTCCAGCGCGTGGCGTCGTAAATGCGGGCGTGGAGGGCGTAGTAGCCTTGAAGTGCTTGGTTCATGCGATCACTTCGGCGAAATGGGTGCTGCCGTAGGTGCCGACTCGGTCGAGCTGATGGAGCTGGGCGGTGCGCTCTGGCTGGAAACGAAGCCGGTCCCGGAATTGTTGGGGCACGAAGTCGAGGTCAAGACCGGCGGAGCGCATGAGAATCCGCGTGCCGGGACGGCTGTTCGCGAGGATGAGTTCCCATTCCTCGGCCAAAGCAGCCGGGTCGTTCCACGCCAGCCAATCCTGATGGTCGAGCAGGACGAAGTGCGAGTAGCAGCCGGGGTTCTCACGCAGGAAGTTCGTGACCGTGCCAGTGTGGGGCTTCACCCGGGTGACGCGCTTGATGAGTTCTTCCTGATGCTCACGGCGCAGGTAGTTCGGGCAGCAATGCACGGTGTAGGAGCCGGTGATGTAGATGCGCCAGAAGTAGTTGTCTCCGATGGGTAGCTCGGTCATCACGTGCTTCAGCTTGTCGGTCACGTAGCCCGTCAGGCCACCCGGATAGGATGACTCGATGAGGTCGATCTGGGGTCTCGGCACCCCCAACAGCGTCATGAGCGCGGGCTGGCGGAAGAGCCAACGGCTGAAACGACCCATGATTTCCGGCTCGATCGCCGCGTAGGCCTCGCGCTGCTCATCCAGCGTCCGGCAGTCCAAGAGGGATTCCGCGAAGTTCCTGATGTTCGGCCGGAACTTGAAAAGAGCCTTGCCCATCACCCATGCGGCGAGACCGGAGGTGCCCCGATAGTAGAAGGATTTCTTGAGGCTCTTCGGATTGAAGAACCCGATGCGCTTGTCCCAGAACAGCCGGGAGGAGTCACTGAGCTGGTCCCTCACGCTGGCGTAAATTTCCTGATAGTGAACGTGTGAGCCGATCCCGAACATTTCGAAAAGGTCGTCAAAATGGTCCCTCGCGATGAGCGCCTGCTTGAGTTCGAGCAAGGCGTTCTGGCGAAAATTCATGTCGATCGCGTGAACCTGCGCCGGATCATCCAACAGATAGTCCAGAGCATTGCAGCCAGCGCTGGTAATCATCACCACCGTGCTGTCCCGATCCAGCTCCAACAACTCGCGGTCGATCCGCGGGTCCTCCCAGGCGCAGTTGTAGATTAAGTTAGATCGATGGACATGCCGGAACAAGAGGTCGTGAGTGGCTTTGTTGGCCGGCGCCGATTTTCGAGACTGCTGGGTGGACACGACACGAAACCCATCTTCTGATTGTCAGGAAATCGAGATCAAATAGATGACGAAATCGTAACGATTTTTCATAACGCCCGAGAGGCATTGATCGAGTAATGCAGCCGATAAACAGCTGTGGACGAAAAAAAATTACGCCACCGCGATTCGGGCCACCCGCAACCGCTCGGCGGTGACGAGGGCTTGGAACTTCGTATAGTCCTGCTCGCGGGTGGATGAGAGCAGGAGGTAGGTGTAGAGCTGCCAGTGGCGCATTTCCTCAAGCGCATTGGCCATACGCAGGTCGATGGTTTCCTGGCTGTCGGTGCCGCGGTCGGAGAGACGTTCGCGGAGGGCTTCGTTACTGGGCGGCATCACGAAAAGGTCCACCACCGCGCGGTTGATTTCCGGATCCCCGCACTCGCGCACTTGGTTCGCACCCTGGACGTCGATGTCCATCACCACGTCCGTGCCGCTCTGGAGATAGGCAACCACCTCGGATTTGAGCGATCCGTAGAGATTGCCGTGGACCACGGCGTGCTCGAGAAATTCATGGGCCTCCAGCTTTTGATAGAACGCTTCCTTGGAGAGGAAATGATAGTCCTTGCCATGCTCCTCGCCCGGTCGCGGAGCGCGGGTGGTGCAGGAGATCGAGTAGTGCGCCTCGCCGGAGTTCGCCAGCCGCCGGCAAAGCGTGGTTTTGCCCGATCCCGAGGGACCGGAGACGACAAGGAGGATGCCGGAGCGTGCGGACATGGGGGGTGATGTAGAGACCAATGGCGGACGGGAATCGAGCAGTTTATTGAAATTTGTGGATTGCCGTGAGGATGGATTCTGCTGAGGCTGGTGCTATCCCAGCCATGTTTCTTCCCGTATTCCAGGATCTGATCAGGCCGCAATGGCGGGCCGTGCTTGAAGAGCTCAAACTCTCGGGCGGCCTGCCAGTGAGCGAGCTGGCCCGGCGGGTGGACGCCAGCTACATGGCAGTGAAGCAACACTGTGAGGAATTGAAAAAACTCGGCTATTTGGACCGGTCGAGGGTGCCACGCACCGCCGTGGGGCGACCGGAGATTTTCTACAGCCTGGGGGCGAAATCGGATGCGCTTTTTCCGCATGCAGGCGGGCCGCTGACGCTGGATCTGCTCCAGAGCTTGAAGGCGCTTTTCGGCGAGAACACCCCGGATAAGCTGTTTTTCCAGCACTTCCAGAAGCAGTATGAAAAATGGCAGCCGCTGGTCGCCCCAGAGCCGGGAGTCGCGGCCAAAGCGGCACGGCTTGTGACCCTCCGGAACCGGGAAGGCTGCTTTGGTAGAATCGGCGAGTTGCCGGAAAACGGGTTATGCATCGAGGAACTTCACAACCCGATGCAGCGCATCTTCGAGGCCTACCCGCGGGCCATGGCCATGGAACTCCGGATGATCGAACAACTGCTCGGCACGCGGGTGAACCGCCGCGAGATTTCCGGCGGGCGATCCGGCCAGCCGCGAGTGGTTTTCGAGGTTTCTAACGCCTGAGCCGGGCCGGGACATTTTTTGAATGCTTCCCGGAAGCACCGCGTCGAAGCGGGCCTATTCCTCGCACACCATGAAAAACCCCTCCCTCGTTTTTTCCGCCGTCTTGATCCTGCTCACCGTATCCGGCTGCGACAAGCCATCACCCGAGGTCTCCAATCAGATTTCCGAACTCGAACGCAAAAACCTCCTCGCCGAGGAGCATCAGCGTGATCTGGAGCGGCAGCTCGAAGACCAGAAACTGGCATCCGAACGCGACGCGATCGAACGCGAACGCGCAAAAATCGAAGAAGACCGCACCGCCATGGAGCTTCGCAAGAACGAAGCCAGCGCAGCCCAAGAAGAGGCCATCCGCCAACGCGAACTCGCCCTTACCGAACGCGAGGGAAATCTCGAACAAGCCCAGTCCCAACAGCTAGAAAAACAAACCGACCCGCCCGACTACAGTCAGCGACTGAGCAGCCGAGAAAAAGAACTCGCAGGACGCGAGGCATTGCCGTTCGAGGCAGCCGGTGCGACCGCTCCGGTGGGCGATTACGGGATGTTTCATGATTCACTTTCCTCCTACGGATCGTGGTTCGAGACGGAAGATTACGGCTACGTCTGGCAGCCAGTGGCCGTGCGGGATGCCGGGTGGCGGCCCTATTCCCGCGGTCGCTGGATTTGCAGTGACCGGGGCTGGACCTGGGTTTCCGAAGAACCCTTCGGCTGGGCCACCTATCACTACGGCCGCTGGACCCTGCTGCGCGACCGCGGCTGGATCTGGGTGCCGGGATCGCAGTGGGCTCCGAGCTGGGTTTGCTGGCGCGAAAACGACGACCACATCGGCTGGGCACCACTTCCGCCGGAGACCCTCGCCTACCGTGGCGATCATTGGGATTCCAGCGTGGAAACGCAGTTCGGCATCGGCGCGGCGTGTTTCAATTTTGTGAACGTCCGGGATTTCGGTCGCCCGGTTTATCAACACCGCCTGCCGACTTTGGGGAATGTCACCCTGATCAGCCAGACGACGAACATCACCCACATCCAGATCCAGAACCAACAAGTCATTTGCGGCGGCCCTCGCTACCAAGAAGTCTCCGTGCGCGCCGGTCGGCCCTTGCCCTTCTACCGCTTGAAAGTGAACACCAACCCCCGCCCAAGCCGCGATCCCTTGGCACTGCGACCTCGCCTCCAAGGCGACTGCCTCACCGTCACCGCTCCGAATCTAGACGCCGGTTGGAACGAGCGCCTCAAACCCACCCGTGTCAAAGAGCGCATCAAATCCATCAACGTCGAGCGCAGTAAAAAACTCAGCAGCGAGATCACCCAGCGCTTCCGCCAAAGCCGCCTCGACGAGCGCAAAAAAGCCGAGCAAGCGGTCACCGACCTCGGCGGACGCGAAAAATTCGATCAACGCCGCATCGAGCGCTTGCAAGAAAACCGCCGCACGGTCCGCGCCGAGGCCCCGAGCGATTCACCTCCCGTGCTCGCCAACCGTCCTGCTCCACCGGATTCCCCACCCCCTGCCGGAAATCCGCCCGAGCAGCCCAGCGCCGCCGCCAACACAGGCAGCGGGAAAACGGACCCCGTGCCGCCCACTCCCCAAGAACCCACCGCTCCCGCAGTCGCCACCCCGCCCGGCGAATCTGCTCCACTTCCCCAGGACGAAACCCGTCGCGAACCTCCTGCTCCACCCGCCGCGCCGGACGTCCCCGCCAAGGATCCAGTGATCGACCGCACTCCACCGGAAACGACTCCCCGCGAAGAACCGCCAACCAGAAACGAGCAACGGCAAGAAGCCATCGAGCGCCGCCAACAGGAACAAGCAGCTCGGCAAAAACAGGCGGAAGAACAACAAGCCGCCGCCGCCCAAGCTGCCGAGGTTCAAAAACCTGCCACGATCACCGAGCCGCAAGAGCAGGCACCGCCGCTTGCCGAACAGCCCGCCGAAACTCCGAAAACGGAAATGACGCCCCGCGAGGAAACGCAGGCCCCAGAACAAGTTCCACAGGAGAAATCTCCCGATGCCGATCCAGCCCTCGAAGCGCAGCAGGCAGCCACGGAGCGCAGCCAACAAGAGCAACTGGCCCGCCAAAAACTCCTGGAAGAGCAACAAGCCCAGACAGCCCAAGCTGAGGCAGCAAAACAACAAGAAATGGCCCGGCAGCAGGAACAGGAACAAGCCCAACAGGCTCGTGAGGCTCAGGAACAAGCCATGAAGCGCAGCCAGCAGGAAGCGGCCGAAAGAGACCAACAGCAGCAGCTACAAGCGGAACAAGCCCGCCAAGCCCAGCAGGAAGCGATGGCCCGCCAGCAAGCCCAGCAACAGGAGGAAATGGCCCAACGCCAGGCCCAAGAACAAGCCCAGCGCCAAGCCGAGCAACAACGGCAGGCCCAAGAACAAGCCCAACGCGAAGCCGAGCAACAACGCCAGGCTCAAGAACAAGCCCAACGCGAAGCCGAGCAACAGCGCCAAGCCCAAGAACAAGCTCAACGCGAAGTCGAGCAACAACGCCAAGCTCAAGAACAAGCCCAGCGCGAAGCCGAGCAACAGCGCCAAGCCCAAGAACAAGCCCAACGCGAAGCCGAGCAACAACGCCAAGCCCAAGAACAAGCCCAACGCGAAGCCGAGCAACAACGCCAAGCTCAAGAACAAGCCCAGCGCCAAGCCGAGCAGCAGCGCCAGCAACAAGAGCAGCAGCCACCACCACCCAGCCCGTGATCCCTCGCGCCCGCCACCTCAAGACGCCTCATGCCGGCTTGCCAGAATTTCATTTTCCGGAGTTGTCGTTCGCGAGGAAAAGCATTTAGCCTCAACCATGGCTGAGGAAAATAGCGATACGACTCCGGCATGGATTGAAACCAGCGCGCTCACCGCGCCTGCGCTTTTAGGCGCAGCGGCGGGGTTGTTGTTGGGAGATTTGATGCACCGTGGTGCCCGGCGGGGCGTGGGAATCGGCCTCGGTGCCTTGGGCATCGCGGCGTTGCTTCCTTTCGTCGTCGGCGGCGTGACGGATCTGGTCACTGGCCCGCGCAGCAAGTTCGGCGTGCGCCGGAAAA
>JBOFET010000072.1:0-18212 GCA_051648225.1 Luteolibacter sp. | reverse complement strand
GCACGTGATGGAGAAGAATTTCCTCAATCTCACCACCACGGAGCCGGTCTCCCGCCTGCGAAAAAGCCTTGCCGCCGTGGATCAGGACCTTTTCCCGGTGCTCGATCACGCAGGCGGTAAAATGATCGGCGTGATTGCGAAATCCGACCTCGTGGACCCGCCCCGCATGCGCATCGCGCTCGTGGATCACAATGAATACGCCCAAGCCGTCAACGGCGTCGAGGAAGCGGAAATCACCGAGGTCATCGACCACCACCGCCTCGCCGGTGATTTGGTTTCCCGCGAGCCGATCCGCTACTTGAATGAACCCGTGGGCTCCACCTGCACGCTCGTCGGTCGGAAGTTTTTTCACCGCGGCTTGATGCCGGCACCCAGCGTCGCCATGTGCCTGTGCGCCGGCATCGTCTCGGACACGCTTTGCCTCACCTCGCCGACGACCACCCTGCTGGACCGTGAAATGCTCACCTGGCTCAGCGGCGTGGCGGGCGTGGATCCCAAGAAATTCACCGACGAGTTCTTCGCCGTCGGCTCGCTCATCGCTAACGGTTCCACCGATGAAATCCTCAACGCGGACCGCAAATCCTTCAATGAAATGGGCCTCTCCATCAGCATCTCCCAAGTCGAGGAGCGCGACTTGGTCGGTTTCGCCGCACGGCGGGTGGAGTTGGAAAGCGCCTTGCAGGAACTTTTTGAACACGATCACTACGACTTGGCCGTGCTTGCGGTGACGGATGTCGCCTTGCATCACAGCATGATTCTGGCGATCGGGAAGGAAACGATCTTGAACAATTTCCCCTTCGAGCGCATCGACGAGCGCCTTTTCCACGCACCCGGAGTGGTCAGCCGCAAGCGCCAGATTTTCCCAGCCGTCTGCGAGGCGATCCAGCACGCGGGATGAAGCACTGCGGAGCCCCGAAGAATTCCTCTTGATCCCGTCCGCTCCAGTCCCTACCCAAGTGGCAACCAACCATGGGACAACAATCGAAAAAAATCATCAAACGCCGTCGCCGCGCTGACTACCTCAAGCGCAAAGCGGACGCGGCAAAACTCGGCGGCCTCGTGAAAAAGTCTGTCGTCAAAAAAACCGAAGCGGCGAAAAAGGCTCCCGCTAAAAAGGCGGCGGCGAAAAAAGCTCCCACCAAAAAGGTCGCGAAGAAAACTCCCGAAGAGGAAGTCGTCGCTGCCGTGGAAGCGGTGGAAACTCCACCGACTCCGACGGAAGAGGCCTGAGCCACTTCGAAGTTTACCATTCTCAAACGAGCCACTCCCCCGGGAGTGGCTCGTTTCATTTCAAGACCTGAGGTTGACGGCACGAGGCGGTAAATCCACCTTAGCCCCATGACTTCGGCGGTGAATTTCAAGATCGGTAACGAAAAACTGGTGCGCGTGCTCGAAGCCGCCTCTTCCCACCTGCGTGGCTTGCTCGACCGCCAAGGGCGTCCTGAAGGAGCGCTCCGCATCGCCGTCGTCGGAGGCGGATGCTCCGGATTGCAGTATAAAATGGACCTCGTGGACGGCCCGCGCGATCGCGATATCTTGGTGCCGAGCAATGGTGTGAACGTCGTCATCGACCCGAAAAGCGCACTCTTCGTCAGCGGCAGCGAACTGGATTTCTCCGACGACTTGCAGCAGGGCGGCTTCAAGGTGAGCAACCCAAACGCCGTCGTCACCTGCTCATGCGGGGAAAGCTTCGCCGCCTAATGCGCGAAGTTGATTGATTTATTCCGGACCTCCGTAAGTTTTCCAAGCCGATGAAAGTCCACCAAGTCTTCACACTCGCCGTGTCCTGCACCGTGGTGTGGATGGCGTCGGCAGCTCCAGACTCCACGGCGGAATCCGGCTCCAAGCGACTCGAGAAACCCCTGACCACCCTCATTCAAGATCTGGCGGACAACAAATTCAGGGTGCGAGAAAACGCCTCTCAGGAAATTTGGAAAGTCGGCGAGCCAGCCCTGGAGGCCTTGCAGGCGGCCGCAGCAGGTGATGATCCTGAGAAAGCCTATCGGGCAAACGAATTGATCCGCAAGATCCAGCTGCACATCACCCCGGAGACGGATCCTGCGGTGATCGCTCTGGTCGAGCGATACGCAAAAGCCACTGCGAATGAAAAACCCGGTTTGTTCGACCAAATGCACAAGCGGCGGGCCTGGCGTCAGATGCTCAAGCTCTACGCCTCCGAGACCAGCCCCGATCTCCGATCCCGGCTGGAGCGTCTCATCGAAGGTGTGGCGGTAGTCGCCGCCCGCGAGCGGATCGTCGCAGGCGATCCGGCCGGTGCCCGCGAGTTTTTGGAAATGGCTCCCGCCGATGCGGCAGGGCTACTCGCACTTGCCGATTTCCACCGCAGCCAAGGCAGCTTGGAAGCCGAGTTAGAGCGGGCGAAAACCCTCGATGGCAGGCAGGCGGATGCCTGGCAGCTCGCTCTTCACCGGGCCACAGGGAATCTCGAAGCCGCCCGCGACTCTGCGACTAAAGCCGGAGAACCCACGATTGCCGCCGCGATGGCCGCACTCCTAGGCGATCCCCTGCCCTGGCTTCGCATCAACGAATCCGACGGCGACGGCGGCGGAATCCACCGACCCTACACCGAGGCGGCCATCAAGCGCTGGCTCGGCAAGGAACTCCGGGCGGCGGACCTCGAGCCACTGGTGCGCTCGGCAAATTCAAAGAACCGCGAGGAACGCCAAAGGGGAGTGAACTCCTTGTTTCTGCTAGGCGAGACCGCTCTGGCGGAAAAAGGCTACGCGGCGCTTTCGCGAACGTCCGCGTTTTCCTATTATGAAGCCCTGGAACGCATCCCCGATGCTCTCAAGATGCTCGGACTGGACGCGGAAAATCCGGACTACACCAAGTGGGTGGCCGACTATTTCAAACGGATGTCAGTCAAAGGTGCCGGAAACGACGAAGATGTGGCGCTGGACACTCAGGAGTTGATTCTTCTGGGCAGCTTCCTCGAGCGCCGCGGCCTCCACGACCGGTGCGCCGAAGCGTTTTTAAGTCCTATGGCCACACTCTCGGAAAAGGATCCGGACTCTTTCATGGACTTGCTGGGACAACTGTTCGGCGGTTACCGAACGACTGATCGCGAACCCATAAGAGTTTCGGAAGTCGCCAAGCAGGCCGCCATCGCCTGGGCGGGCGACAGCGCCGAGCGCTGGGAAGAAATCATCAACACCGCCTTCGGCGAGCAGGAGGAAGTCGTCCAACTCTGGGATTGGCTTTCCGACCTCGACCCCGGCATCGGCCGCGTCGAGCGCTTCGAAGCCATGCTCGCCCTGAGCGGCTTCGGACGAGACCCGGAACTCCTGCGCAAGAAATGGTTGAAACGCGCCTGGCAAGCCGTCGAACGGGCGCCGGATGAACATCGCGTCCGCCTGCTAGAAAAGATCGGTTTCATCCTCGATCAGAATCCAGATGTGATTAACAACCTCAAGCTCTGGGACCAGATGCCGGAACATCGCCGTATGGATGGCGACTGGCGCACCCACATTCTGGACCTATCCGCCGCCGGGCTCTGGGCGGACGCCGCCTCGTTTTTCCAAAAACAGATCGATAAAATTTCCGCTTCCCGGCTCGATCCACAGCCATCCCTTCATGCCTGCCTCGCTGCCTGTTTCAGAAATGCCGGGCAGATAGCAGAGGCAGACGCGCAAGATCAGATCGTCGAGACTCTCGCCCTCGGTCACGATGCGATCGAAATCGCAAATGGCTACGCCTACGGCAGCGACTACCGGCGCGCTGCGGATTGGTGGGCCCGCGCCACCCGGCAAAACGCCCCGGAATCAAAGGATTTCCGCGTCGCCCTCCAACTCTACGGCGCGACACTGCTCGAGCAGGGAAAATGGCAAGAAGCCGCCTCCCTCTCAGAACTGCACGCCCAAGCGGCCGCCGCAGTCGATCTCAACAACACCTCTCCTATCGACGGCCTCCGGCTGCGCCTCCAGTCCGACCTGGGACGCGCCCTCGCCCTCCTTCCGAAAGACCGGTCCAAGGCCATCGCCATCCTTGCGAAATCCCATGCCAGCTTGCCCAGTGACGGCTCGCTGGCAGACGACTTTTTCCCCGCCGTGCGGAAATCCGGCCTCATCAAAGAACACGACGAGTGGTTTAAAATCACCTGGGATTTCATGTCAGCCGTCCTGCGGGAGTTCCCGAATTCCGACAACACCTGCAACACCGCCGCCTGGCTCGCCTCCCGCGCCTGCCGCAATCTCGATCCTGCCGAGAAGCTGTTGCAACACGCACTGGCCTTGAATCCCGAGCAGCCGCCCTACCTCGACACCATGGCGGAAATCCACTTCGCCAAGGGCAACCGCGCGAAGGCCATCGAGTGGTCGTCCGACGCGATCAACTTCATGCCGCTGGACATCATGCTGCGCCGCCAGCATCACCGGTTTCAGTCAGCGCCACTGCCGCGATAGCTGCAAGCGATAGTCTTGACACATCTCGCCCTCTAAGGCGGGATTCCCGCCCCATGGCTAAACTTTCCATCCGCGACCTCGATCTTTCCGGCAAGCGCGTCCTCATCCGCGTCGATTTCAATGTCCCCCAAGACAAGACCACCGGAGCCATCACCAACAACCAGCGCATCGTCGCCGCCCTTCCGACCATCCAGTTCGCCCTCGACCAAGGCGCGGCTGTCATCCTGATGTCCCACCTCGGTCGTCCAGACGGTGAGAAAATCGCAAAATTCTCCCTCAAACCCATCGCGGACGAACTCGCCAAGCTGCTAGGAAAACCGGTCGATTTCCTGAATGATTGCGTCGGCCCGGAAGTTGAGACCGCCTGCGCCGACCTCAAGCCCGGCGCCGTCGTTCTGTTGGAAAACCTCCGCTTTCACATCGAAGAAGAAGGCAAGGCCAGGCGCGAGGACGGCACGTCCGTCAAGGCAGACCCCGCCGCCGTCGAGGCATTCCGCGCCAGCCTCACCAAGCTCGGCGACGTTTATGTGAATGACGCCTTCGGCACCGCCCACCGCGCGCACAGTTCCATGGTCGGCGTGGATCTTCCGCAGAAAGCCGCGGGTTTCCTCATGGAAGCCGAAATCAAGGCCTTCACCGCCGTGCTCGACAACCCCGCACGCCCGCTGCTCGCCATCCTCGGCGGAGCCAAAATCGCCGATAAGATTCCGCTCATTAACAACCTGCTCAACACCGCCGATAAAATCATCATCGGCGGCGGCATGGCCTACACCTTCCTCAAGGTGAACCGCGGCATGGAAATCGGGGGTTCACTCTTCGACCAAGCCGGTGCGGAAATCGTCGCCGAACTCGAAGCCAAGGCCAAAGAGCGCGGCGTCGAGCTGATCTTCCCCGTGGATTTCATCTGCGCGGATGACTTCAGCCCGACTGCCAATACCCAGCCCGCCACCGTCGCAAGCGGCATTCCTGCCGGTTGGGAAGGTCTGGACGCCGGCCCGGAGTCAATCAAACTCTATCAGGAAGCGATCCTCGCCTCCAAGACCATCGTCTGGAATGGTCCCGCAGGCGTGTTCGAATTCGAGAAATTCGCCGGAGCCACCAAGGCCATGGCGGATGCCATCGCCACCGCCACCAAGGGCGGCGCGATCACCGTCGTCGGTGGTGGAGACACCGCCACTGCGGCCAAGAAATTCGGCGTCGATACCCAAGTCACCCACTGCTCCACCGGCGGTGGTGCCAGCTTGGAATTCCTCGAAGGCAAAATTCTCCCCGGCGTCGCCGCACTCAACGAAGCCTGATTTTTTCCCCTCGATCACCCGACCATCACCCAAGTCCCCAACCGCATGAACCGTAAACCAATCTTCGCCGCCAACTGGAAAATGAACAAGGGAGCCTCCGAGACGGCAGACTTTGTCAAAAGTTTCCTCTCGAAGCTCCAAGGCCAGGACTTCCCTTGTGAAATTGTCATCGCCCCGCCCTTCATCTCCCTGCCCAAGCTTGCGGACCTGCTCCACAACGCGGACGCCGGCCAAAACGCGCACGCCATCCAGATTGCCGCCCAGAACTGCTCGCAGTTCGATTCCGGTGCCTACACCGGCGAGGTCAGTGTCCTCATGCTGCGCGAGTTTTTCGTCCACTACGTCATCCTCGGCCACAGCGAGCGTCGCGCGATCTATGGCGAAACCGACGCCATCATCAACGCAAAGATCAAAAAAGCCCGTGAAGCGAACTTGAAGCCCATCTTCTGCATCGGTGAAACCCTCGCCGAGCGCGAAGCCGGGAAACTGGAAAGCGTGCTCCGCACCCAGATCACCGGTGGACTCGAAGGCGTATCCGAAAAAGACCTCGCGGAAACCGTCATCGCCTACGAACCCGTCTGGGCCATCGGCACCGGAGTCACCGCCACGTCCCAGCAAGCCCAGGACGCCCACGCCTTCGTGCGGTCCGTCGTCGCCGAGCTTTACGGAGCCGATGCTGCCGCAAAAATCCGCATTCAATACGGCGGCAGCGTGAAGCCAAACAATGCAGCCGAGCTCATGGCCTGCCCCGACATCGACGGGGCCCTCATCGGTGGTGCCGCCCTCGAGCCACAAAGCTTCTCAGAAATCATCCGCAACGGCTCCGCCGCCTAAGGAGAAGGGACATTCCTGTCCCTTGCATTCATCCGTCTCGCAGACGCCACATCCTCGAAGCCATAATCGCCTGGCCGCCAAGCGATTTCTTCCAGCCTTCATTCATTCCTCCTCTTCCGTCCGACGCCCGAGGAATGAACACCAGAGCATGGCAGAATCATGGACAGCAGAATCATTTTTCAGAATGACTGCTCTTCCCAATGATTCTGCTGCGATCCTCAAAGCTTCCTCCGGTGCTCATCCATTTTACCAGTTCGCCGAACACACCGCTGCCCACTCAATGTCTGTCACTTGGGACCGACCCCGAGGAACTTCCAGCGAATCAATCATCACATGCAGCCCACATTGCGGGGACACAGGAGCCAAAGTACGCGTAGCGAGGCGTATCATGGCGTTAGAATGAATCCCGGCGCGCATGAGTCAATGCACGTCGAAGCAATTGTTGGGGTGGTGGTGAGGGTCGATCTGGGCCAGCCAATCTCTTTTTCCTCCTGCATTTTCTTCCAATCAAAAATCATCGATCGTCATTCATCAATCCATCTCTCCTCCAAGGATGCGCCTACATCCCGTAGGCGCACGGGTGACAGCACGGAGAGCCGTCGCCCGGACGAAGGACAGCCGCCTGGAAGATGTGATGGAGGATGGAGAAACAAGCGCGTGGATTGGTCCACATTCAGAATGCCTGTTAATAGGGTCTGACACCTTCAAGACACCTTCGATTTCGTAATCCTAATGCCCCCTAAGAAACAATCATTTGTGCGTCCGCCGTCGATAAATTTCCAAGTCTTTCGAGTTGATCTCACTCGAAGGTACAAGCAAGTAGTGTCTCTCTTCCACCGTCTTCACGAGTCCCACCTCATCAAGCCCCAGTTCAAAAATGGCAATTCTTGAATCGTCCATGAATTGGGCGGAAATCGCGCGGCAGACGAGGTTAGGAAACTTCTCTGCGCAACACGCGATATCCTGTTTCGCCTGAACGGTCGAAAGCTGATCATTCCCGCCTTTTGCCTGAACCGGGACGATGTATTGGCAACCATAGCGATCCACTCCCACATAAACTTCGTCGATCTCGATCTGGCCAAGCCCCTTCACGGTTGTCCGCAGATGATTCTGAAGAGAATAGGCAGTGATCCCTAGAAAAATGTCGATCAAGCGATTGTAGCGGCCCCTTGCAAGAAGGGCTTGTTCGTCGGAAAGTGCATTGGCCGAAATAATTTCCGGAGTGGCATCAGGAATCTTTATTGTGATGAGATTCGGATTCGGCGCGATGCGGTTGATAGGAACAAGCCGAAACTCGTATAGTGCGCGACCGGCACCCTCGATGACCCACTCGCATCCACGCGGCTGGGTTTTGAGGATAGCCTCCGGGAGCGGGTTTCGATAGCGAAAGGAATAGAGGATGTCGCCGGGGTTCTTTGGTAATACGATTCCCAGCTTTTCGGCATTGGCGATCAGTTCAACCCTTGTGAAGGGAATGGCAGTTAAGTCCTTCTTGTAAAATTGAAAAAAGATGTCGGCGATTAGAGCCTGGTATCGGTTTAATTGCTTAGGTTTCATTAAATTCGCATTTGGATCTGGGACAAGCGCTCTTCCTCTGTCTGCTTCTGGGTACGTTTTCGAGCGCCGCTTTTCCGATCACGCTTCTGAATGGGAATGTCCACCTCCAGATGGAATGATGCCTGGGACATATCCATCGAGAGCAGCGCCGGGTGACCAAGAGGGATGGCTTCTGCCGGACCTTGCGGGATCACCCCCATTGCATCGATCAGCGCTGACGCCACGGCCCGAGCCAGTGGTGGTGGCACTGCATTTCCGATCTGGCGGGCTCCATGCCACTTGGTCCGGTGGAAGCGAAACCAGTCGGGAAACCCATGGAGTCTTGCCATCTCCCTCACTGTGATGCAACGCGGGTAACGGTAGTGAATCGGGCGGGGACTAGTGAACGCGCCTCGGGCGGCATCGGTCCCGGCACGGAGGGTGTTTGATACCCCCGAAGGTGAAAGTTTGAAAAACCGTGAGATGGGTTCCACCGACCCAGGATCGGTCTCGCTGAAGCGCAGTTGCGATATCTCGGAGTGAGCGGTTCGCGCACTGGATGTCATTAATTCAGGAGTCCAGAGCCGTGGTTGACCATAATGCCATGCACTTTCGTCCATGCAGCGCATTTCGCGGGCGTATAGAGAGAGATTTCCCCAAGCCGTAGATCTAACTTCGTCGTTTAGCAACAAGGCTCGGAACTTGTCGGCATCCGGAATGTCGTGAAGAGCGTCTTTGCAAGTCGGCCCGGGATAGAGGCCGGCCTCTTCTGGCTTCCCGGCACGGCTGGTGCGGCGTTTCGGATAGGTGGGTAGGCACAAACCTTTTTTTGCTCCCATGAGGAAGAGCCGCTTGCGATCTTGGGGAACTCCGTATGAAGCGGCGTTCAATACCAGCCACGGGAGGCGCACTGCATAGCCGTGCTGGCCAAACGCTTCGATCAATTCTTCCAAGAACTTGCTGTGTCTCCCGACTGTAAGTCCTTTGACGTTCTCGAAGACGAAATAGTCAGCATCGAGTTCTGAGACGAGCCGGACAAAATCCATGACCAAACTGTTTCGGGGATCGTCCAAGGCACGTTTGCCAATCATTGAGAAGCCCTGACAAGGCGCTCCCCCGAAGACCACATCCACCTTCCCGGCTATACCAGCGGCAGCGCGGATGGACTCTCCCGTGACATCCTTGACAGAGTGCGGGATAACCGCACACAGCGGAAAATTAAATTTATGGACGCAGCTGTGGATCGGATCAATTTCCACGGCGGCAACGACTTCGAAACCCGCTTGTTCGAAGCCCAGGGACATTCCCCCGGCACCGGAAAAAAGGTCCACGCCGATGGGGCGCCTTCGCGTTTTGAATGGTTTTGGCATATTGATTACGTTCAGAAGAACACTATTTATAGAACTGGGTTGGTCGATCTTTTTCTGAGATTCGGGCGATTCACTCCGATTTATTCTCAAACTCGCGCTGCAGCGACCATCCCCGCACGATTGCAACGGGGTCTTGCGACGAGGTCAGTCCAGATAACAGACATTGGGCAGGGGTGAAAGGAGGGAGAAGAACATGGAACATCGAACGTCGAACGCCCAACATTGAATGTCGAAGTGAAGAGGCGGAGAAGCGCATGCGGGGCGGACGAAGTTAGACTGATGGGGGAATTAGAAGATTGAAGGGCGGATGGCGAGGAAGAAGAGGAGGAGATTTCCGAATGACGATTGATGATTTTTGAATGGGAAGAAGAAGGATTTGCCGTCTCGTCAGTTCAAAAATCAACAATCGGAGTTCATCAATCGTCAATCCCTCAAGCGGTCAGGCTTTGGGACGGCGGGGTGGCTTTTTCGCGGAAGTGGCGGATGGGATGCCGCGGAGTGGTGATGGAAACCAATTCGGAAAGTCTTTCGGGGATGGGTGGATCAGCGCCAGTCTTCAAGAATCAGGCCCTCGAAGCGGCGGAAGTCTTTGGTGTTGTTGGTCACGACGGTCCGTCGATGGCGCAGGCCGCTGGCGGCGATGAAGACATCGGTGATGCTGACGGGGGTTCCTTGATTGAGTAATGCGGCGTTCAGGCGGGCGGCGACTCGGGCGCTGGCGGAATCAAAGGGCAAAATCTGCAAGGAGGCGATGAAGCGGGTGACCTTGGCGTGTTCTTCCGCGCGATGTTTTTCCGGGGCTCGATCCGCGCCTTGGAATAGCTCGAACTCGGTGATGACGGAAATGAAGCAGTCTTTCGGGCGACACGCCGCCAGTTGATCCACGACTTTTTTGCGGCCGCGCAGGACATCGATGCAGACATTGGTATCGAGGATCCTCTTCACAGTGTTTTTTCCTGATAGGCTGTTTTTCCGCGGGCGAAGTCCTTGCGGGTAATCTGGATACTTTCAAAAAAACCTGCGGGCCAGCCAGTTTCCGACACTTCCTCGATGATGATCCGACTACCCTCGCGGTGGATGGAGACGGGGCCGCAGCTGAGTTCAAACGCCTTTGGCAGCCTGACGGCGAGAGAATTGCCGCTTTTGAAAATCTTCGTTTTCATGAGTTCTTTGTATTTACTTTCAGGGATGTACTGTCAAGCCCGGAGGGCCTTGGAATGGGTCAAGAACCGCTGCCATTTCTCATGGGCGGTGGGAGGGGCGAACATCAGGCATCGAACGCCCAACATCGAAGTGATGAGGAAGAAGTTGACGAGGCGGGGATGTTCCTGACGGCGGCTGGGAAATTTTCTGACGGAACCACCTTGTCGCCTCGGCAGCTTCCCCTTGCCCTCTGGCGGAAAGAACGATAGCTCAATCTCCGTCTTGCTGCACCTCCTCTGCAGACTTCACCCCAATCCCACTTCCATTCATGAAAAAACCAATCCGCATCGGCCTCATCGGTTACGGCTTTATGGGCCGTACCCACTCGAATGCCTACTCCCAGCTCTCCCACTTCTTCGACACCGAGCACGTCCCGGTCCGCCAGGCCGTCTGCGGCCGCGACAAGGAAAAGGTCGCCGCCTTCGCCGAAAAATGGGGTTACGCCTCTTACGAAACCGACTGGCGCGAACTCGTCAAACGCGACGACATAGACGCCATCGACATTTGCACGCCTAACGATTCCCACGCCGAGATCGCCCTCGCCTGCATCGCTCACGGCAAGATGATCCTCTGTGAGAAACCGCTCGCCCTCAACGGCGAGCAGGGCGAGAAAATGGTCGAAGCCGTCGAGAAATCCGGCCTGCCCAACCTCGTTTGGTATAACTACCGCTTCCTCCCCGCAGTCACGCTCGCCAAGAACATCGTCGATGCTGGCGAACTCGGTCGCATCTTCCACTACCGCGCGAATTTCCTCCAGGACTGGACGATTTCCGAGGAACTCCCGCAAGGCGGAGCGGGTCTCTGGCGCCTCGACGCCGCCGCCGCAGGCTCCGGCGTCACCGGGGATTTGTTAGCCCACTGCATCGACACCGCACGCTGGATCAATGGCGACATCGTTTCCGTTAGCGCGATGACCGAGACCTTCATCAAGGAGCGCATCCACACCGCCACCGGCGAGAAACAAGCCGTCACCATCGACGACGCCTGCGCCTTCATCGCCCGCTTCGAGAACGGCTCGCTCGCCATTTTCGAGTCCACCCGCTACGCCCGCGGCCACAAGGCGCTCTACACGTTTGAAATCAACGGCGAGAAAAAATCCCTCGCCTGGGACCTCCACGATCTCAACTACCTCTCCTACTTCGACCACGGCGTCCCCGGCGACCGCCGCGGCTGGACGAACATCCACGCCACCGACGGCGACCATCCGTATTCCGGAAACTGGTGGGTTCCCGGCCTTTGCCTCGGTTACGAACATTCCTTCACGCACGAGCTCGCCGAGTTCTTCAAATCCCTCGACGACCCGAGCGCCGAAAAACGCTACCCCGACTTCCGCCACGCCCTCGGCACCCAATACGTCTGCGATGCCGTCCTGGAATCTGCCAAGACCAAGCAGTGGGTGGACGTGAAGAAATCCTGAAAGTCGCTTCCTCCACTCTGAATGGTTTTCAGTTTCTTCGTACTTTCACCAAGGCGGCACACCCAATAAGGTCTCGATGTGACCGCCTTGTCCGACCATCTTTTCTGGGATGTGGATCGATCCTCGATCAATCCGGATCGCCATGCGGCATGGCTCACGAAGCGCGTGCTCGAACACGGCCGTTGGCGGGATTGGGAAATTTTAGTCAACCACTACGGGAAGCCGAAACTCGCCGAACTGGTGAAAGGGTTGCGCTGCCTTCAACCCCGGACATTCGCGTTTTGCTGTGCCTGGTTCGAACTCCCACCGTCCTCCTTCCGATGCTCCGCTTCGATGCCATTCCTGAACCCGTGAAAGAGCTGCTGGTCCGTTTGGCCCCGCATCCAGCCCTTGAGAACTTCGCACTCGGTGGCGGCACTTCGCTTGCCTTGCGATTCGGCCACAGACTGTCGGTAGATCTCGATTTTTTCACAGCCGTTGAATTCTCCCCAGAAGAATTGATGTCGAACTTGAGTCTCGGCGGAGCCACGGTCACCGGGAGGGCGGCAAACTCCCTGTCCATTGACGCGGACGGAGTGAAACTGGATCTAATTCGTCATGCCTATCCTCTATTAGATCCCGTTGAACGGATCGGCGGAATTTCCCTCATCTCACTTCCCGATCTAGCAGCGATGAAGCTCAATGCGATTGCCAATCGAGGCTCCAAGAAAGATTTCTACGATCTCGCCGAGTTGTTGAATCACTACACGGTCCGGCAGATGATTGGGTTCTTCAGTGTAAAATACCCAAACACCGACCCGTTCATCGTGATCCGCAGTCTGGCATGGTTCGAAGATGCCGACCAAGAACCTGATCCACTGCCACGAATCGCCATCACTTGGGACGAGGTGAAAATGCTCGCGCGTACTGCGGTGGCGACTCTCTGAGAAACCCTAACTTTTGCTAGAAATTCTGCGGAGCGATCTCAATTCACGAACTCGCTTGACCGCTCGAACCGATTTTCTAAGCCTCCCACCATGGTAATCAACAACTGGATGTCGTGGGAGGGTGGCGTGGACCTCATCGGAAAAACAAGCGAGCAGCTCGAAGCGCCTAACGTCATTGTCCACGTGGCACGGGTCGTCCACACGCCCGTGGGATCGGCTCCCGGCGGAATGATTTTCTGGCAACCCGATGTCACCGCTCCTCCGCTGGCCTTCGGATTCGTGAGCACCGATGCCAAAGTGGCCGCTTATTTCGCATCGCACATTTTTGTCGGAACTCCGTTTGAGGGTGCCCCTGCGATTCTGGGGACTATCACGATCAACATTGATACGAAAGAGGCAACGGCACGGGTTGAAATTCCGGGCTTCCTTTTCGAGTCCCACCTATCCGATTTTTCAGAGGCTGGATTGATCCATCGTGCTCCCATCGCCTCCGCGCCCTTTTACCAACAAGGGTTAGAGGCCCCTGCGGCCCAAGCCCGCCTGAAGGTAAACGGCAGCGAAGTGTCTGTGGTGATCCCGGCAATCGGCATCACGGGTGGCCCCTGTGCGGTAGTGGCTGCGTGCGGAGTCTATGCCCGGTAAACTCACGACTCCGCCCGATTTCTGCCAAGCGCCCCCATCAAGCCTAGCAGCACACACAGCGGAACTGCCAGCCAGGCAAAACCGCTGCCAGAACGCTTGAGATCCAGCGTGATCGCCATCGGCCGCTGGCCGTCCACTTGAACACTGCGGCCGAACGTTAGAACGGTGCCGCGTTCCGGCAGCGTGACGTCGAGCGCGACCGGAGCGGGCTCGGCGGCGAGCTGTTGGGTGACGATGCGGTTGGCGATTTCCTTGAGCGCGGCGTTTTCATCGGCGGTGTTGCCTTCGAGGAAACGGTCGAACTGTTTGGGATCGTAATTGGAGCCACCGCGCAGCACGGGATTCGCCTCGGCGGCGCGGTCGAGCTGGGTGTTAGTTGCTTGAGGTGCGGCGCTGCGGTTGTCGATCGCGAGCTTTTGGCGGCGGGTGTTGAGACCGAGCACCGCTTGCTGGGTCTTGAGCTGGCGGAGCTGGACGCGGGCGTCCTCCCCGGATGCGGCGTCAAGCTGGTTGCTGCGAACAGCGTTGCTGAAGGCATTGCCGGCTTTTTCCTGATCGCCCGCCTGCAGCCATGAGTTCGCCTGATCCAGCAGGGCGACGGCGCTCTTTGAATCGCTATCCTTTTTCACCTGAACGAATGACTGATAGTCCTCCAGCTTGAAGGAGCCCATGGCAGCTTGTTCCTTCAAATCGAAGTCGCCGCCGTGGTCTGTCATTCTCCAACCTTCCGGCACGAGCACGCGCCAGGTGAGATTTTCCATCGGCACGTTGAGGATAGGACCTTCCAGCCGTTTACCCTTGCTCGTTCCCGCCGAGTAAACGAAACGCACGTTGGCGGGACGTACCACTTCCGGTGAGGGAAAAACGTAGAACAACCACTCATCGCCCTCGCGAACCAGTGTGGCTCCCTCTTCGTTGACGAGCACGTTGAACAACGCGGAGCCTTTGGGCAGTTTGAGACGCAAGGTGTCTTTTCCGACGACCTGCATCTTCAGATCCACGGCGGTGAGCGCGTCTCCATCAGGCGACATCAGGGTGGTTAGCGATCCATTCGCGACACGGAGTTTCTGCAGGTCGGCGAGTTGATGACGTTTCAAAATGACCGGCAACGGACCCTCGGGATCGGCGACACGGAAGGCCATCAACGGTGCGACATTGCCGGCGACCTGACCGAGCGACGATTGTACGACTGCCCAATCCGCCCGCTGCCAGCCGCGCGGCAAAGTCCCGGCCTCCACCTCCAACCGTCCACCCGCGCGGATCGCGACGAAGTAGGACAGCTGGCGGACTTGCTCCAGGATGATGGGTTGGATCACCTCGCCACCGTCGTCCTTGCTGGCGCGTTGGTATTCGAGCTCCACGCTGGTTTCCCCGGCGACACCACGCTGGAAGCGGATTTCCCAAAGCCCCTGCTCGCCCTCGACCGGCACCAAATCGGCGACCGCCGCACCATTGGCCCGCACGGTGGCGGCGGCGGTGGCATCGAGTCCGGGGATGCGGACGCGCAGCGACTTGAGCGCGGCGTTTTCGATTTTATAACCGATGACCACGCGGGTGAGCATCTGGCCCTCGCGCAAGGTGGCTTCGTGGAAGACCTGCGCGGTCACCCACGGATCGAGTCGGCTGATCGCGAGGCCCAGCGACCAATCGCTTTGCAACAACCGATAGACAAGAGCACCGGGCCGGGCGGCGGCACTGGCGGAATCTTTAGGCGCATCGGCGAGAGTGCGGGGATCGAGCTGGGAGATATTTCTGCGCTCCACGGCCCGGACCTGCAGCCCCCGCTCCGGAACGACGGTGACGACGCCGGTTTCACGCGAGGCGTCGCGCAACGACAATCTCGGGACCTGCCATTTTTCCTGCGCTCCGGGCGGGCGGCCGGTGAGGGTGAGATTGAACTCGCGCTTGCCCATCGTCTTGCCGGTGAGGTGCAGGGTGATCACGCGCTTGTTGTCGATCTTGCCTTCCGTCCAGTGGCTCAAGCCTTCGCCGGTGGCGGTTTCGATTTCCAATCCTTCCGGCACTTCGACGGCTAAGCGGAATACGCCGGAACGGGAGATCGTGACAGATAGATCCGTGGCCACCACCAAGCGGTCTTCACCCAGCGACACCAGTTGCCATGACTCGGCCCGCAGTTCGGGAGCGACGGCGGCGACTTTCACCTGGGCCACGACCTTACCCGTGCCGTAACGGAATGCGTTTTGCAAGAGCGCCAGCGGGTTTCCTACCTTGTCACGTGGTAGCAATTTGGCGTTGAAATCCTCGGGATTCACCCGCGAAAGACCTTCGACTTGGATAGCCTCCGGTTGCGCTTCCTCGCCGAATGCCAGGGCGAGAAATCCGATTTCACCCGCAGTTCCCGTCATGCGGATCGGCTCTAGCGACAGGTCCATGGGTAAAGTTCCCGCGCCGCGCTGGGTTTCGATGGTGAAGGAAAACGCCTGATCCTGCGCGGGTTCGACCGGCACACGCAGTTCAAGTTTTTCCGGGTCGAAACGCCATGAACCGACTGGTCCGTCGATGACATCACTCACTGTGAAGCCCTCGGGCACCGTCATCACCAGCGATGAAACGCGGCCCTGCGCGGGGCGAATCGAGATCCGGTGACGACCGTTGACCACGCCGGGTCCGGGCAGATAGAGATTTGAGACTTCGGCGAAAAACTTCGTTTCCTCGCTGCCGGCATCGCGTTGTTTCGATCGGGCCTGGATCGTCACCGGATCCGCCGGACCGAGCACCATCACGGCACCGCTTTCGTTCGGAGTTAGGCCATCGAGCGCAGCCACGCTGGCGGCTCCCGGCGAGTCGAACTCCCAGCCCGCCTGATCCCAGCGCAGCGTCACCTTCCGCATCGCTGCGGGTCCACCGGGCAGATCCCAGCCTTTTCCCGGATCCGCCAGCGGCATTTCAAAAGTCGCCTTGCCGGTCAGCCGACCCGCCACATCGGCGATGATGAAATAGGCGGACTGTCCGTCGAGCAGCGATTTCACCACCCGCAGGCCGGCGCCTTCGAATCCGCTCAAGGTGGCCGGAGGACGCAGTAACAGAAATCGATCGCCCACTTCGGCACGCAACGTCACGTCGATGGTCCCGCGCAACCGGCTGTCGCCGATCTGCCAGTTCTGGATCATCGACTCCGCAGGTTTCAGCGGGGAGATTTCCGCTGCACGGGCATCATTGAAACCGAAACCCGCGAGGAGGATGAAAGCTGCGACCGCTTCGGCAACCTTGCTCTTGTCACGGATCGCCTGCCGCAACCGGGGAATCCACCAGAACAGAGCGATCAAGGTGACGATTCCGAAGAACAAAGGTGCGCCGCCGCGGATGGATAGAAACGCCGCACCTGTCAGGGCGAGTCCGCACATGATCCACCAACGGTCCCGCGCCATCAAACCACGAACCGCGATGATCGCGCCAAGCGCGAAGACCAGCCATGTCCCCCACCCCGTTCTGGCGACCCACGGCGCGACGTTGCCGATCTCCACCACCACCTCTCCGCCCGCCGCCACCACCGGCGCGGCGTATTCCAGGACGGCGGCATTTCCCCGGCTGGACTCTGCGGCGGATAGACCGAGACCCGCTGCCGTGATGATGAAGGCAAGGCCCAGCAGCAGCGAGAAAGTCCGCTGCAAACCGCTGCCCTGACCAAGCAGCAAAGCCCCGAGACCTAACACCAAAAGACTGCCAGCCGCGACAGAATGCCTTGCCAGCCATTCCCAACCACTTTCCGCCAGGCCGGGGCGCACCAGTTCCGCCGAGCCCCCGCGAGGGACTAGCTGGCGGCCTTCGTCGCCGGTGACCGTCCACTCGCCGATGACGACGGGCGCGGCCAGCTTGGGTGCGCCGAGACGCAAGCGAGTCGCGCTATCAGATCGCGCGCCGTAGCGCAGCGTGATTTCCACGGCTTGGTTTGGATCAATCTGCGAGGGCAGCGGCACCAGGGTTTCGCCTCCGTCGGCGCGGGCGTTCACGGCCTCGCCGTTGACCTTGGCTTCCCACAAAACGGCACCGGCTGGCAGAGTCGCACGCAGGGCGCTGCGGCCGCGGGATTTCACAAAGAACCGGGCGTCGGTCACCCATTGGCCGTCGCGCGAGACCTGGCTGGAGAGCTTGAGGAAATCGACCACCTGCTCGACGGTTTCACCCGGGTTGAACCACTCGATTTTCATGCCGATCTTGAAATCGCGCGCGGTGTATTGCCATGCAGCGAGTGTCGGCGCGCTGCTGAGCAAACGGAATTCCGCCGGCAACTCGCTCGCATCAATCGCCAGCAACGGTCCTTCGCTGCTAGGCTTGGCCAATTTCACCTGAAGCGGACTGACGACCTGCACGTAGCCGCGCTCCGCCTGCACGTCGAGCGGCCTAACTTCGCCGGGAGCCAAGTCGCCGCCGCGGGCGTTCATCGGTTGCTCGAAGGTGAGCAGCACGGTGCCGGTGCCGAGGACTGGACGAGATAGAGGGACGATCACCATGTTCCCATCGCGCCGCCAATCGCGGCCGACGTTCTGGCCGGTGACGTCGATGTTGCCGATGCCCTCGGGCACGGAAATTTTCCACTCGGTGGC
>JBOFET010000071.1:0-13259 GCA_051648225.1 Luteolibacter sp. | reverse complement strand
CGGACCGCTCGATTGTTAGGGAAAGACGAGGCATTCGCCATCGGCCTCCGACTCTCGGCAGTGGCCGCTCGCGAACTGCTAACGGGTGACCACCTCTTGGAATTCAAATCGTGGCTGAAGGAAACCCATACCTATGTTTTCACCATCAACGGATTCCCCTACGGCAGCTTCCACGGCACGCGGGTGAAGGAACAGGTCTTCAAGCCGGATTGGACCGAGCGGGCGCGACTGGAATATACCAAAGATCTTTTCCGCATTCTCGCCGTCATCGCACGGCCCGGGACCGGAGCATCGGTTTCGACTCTGCCGGGATCCCACAAGTCGTTCGCCGCAGATGAATCGCTCATCCGGAAAAATCTCGTCGAACTGGCGGGATGGATGGAAGAACTCGCATTGGAAACCGGTCACGATTTTCACCTCGGCCTGGAACCGGAGCCACTCGGGCATTTCGAAAACACGGTGGAAACGGTGGAATTCTTCGATCGCCTCCATGCCGATGCCGCCGATTCCGACGTCGTCCGAAAACGCATTGGCGTGAATTTCGACACCTGTCACTTCGCTCTGGAATATGACCCAGTGAGGTCTTCGCTCGAGGTTTTGGAGAATGAGGGCGTCCGGATTTCCAAAATCCATCTCTCCAGCGCACTCGCCCTCGATCCGCGTGATCCAACGGCCATTTCCGCCATCCGGGCCTTTGACGAACCCACCTATTTCCATCAAGTCCTGGTTCTTGGTGGCGGAGGGGAAATCACCCGCTTCATCGATCTGCCGGATTTCCTCAAGGCGGGAGAAACCGCCGGTGCCGTCGAGGCGCGCGTCCACTTCCACATCCCCCTCGACTCGGAACCGGCACCTCCCCTGCGCTCGACCCGCCGGGACGTACTCGAAGTGCTTGCGTGGCGGCGTGACCACCCCACCGCCTGCCCGCACTATGAAATCGAGACCTACACCTGGGGCGTCCTGCCGCAAGGTCTTCAACGCCCGGTGGAAGAGCAGATCGCCGGCGAATACGCTTGGCTGCTGGCAAACGCATGAGTTGCCAGACACGGAAAACCGGTATTTCCTACCGCCCATGTCTGACATTAAAATCATCATCCACACCAGCATCGGCGATATTAACGCGAGGCTCTTCGCCTCCCAAGTCCCGGTCACCTGCGCCAATTTCCTCAATCTCGCCAAGCGGGGTTACTACGACGGCATCGCCTTCCACCGCGTCATTGCCAACTTCATGATCCAAGGCGGAGACCCCACCGGCTCCGGTGCCGGCGGACCCGGCTACAAGTTCGCCGACGAGATCGACCGCTCGCTCAAACACGACAAGGCAGGCATCTTCTCCATGGCCAACGCCGGACCTAACACCAATGGCAGCCAGTTCTTCATCACCCACCTGCCGACGCCACATCTGGATGGTAAACACGCCGTCTTCGGCGAGGTCATCACCGGCCAAGACGTCGTAAACAAGATCGCCAAAGGCGACAAAATCACCTCCATCGACATCCTTGAGGACACCACCACCCTGTTCGAGTCCCAGAAGGACAATCTCGAGCATTGGAACTCGATTCTGGACCGCTGATTTCCGGTCAGAACTCAGAATAGTTAAATTTTCTTAAATTTCAGCAAATCCCCATCAAGCCCTAACAAGGCGTGGTGGGGATTTTCATTTATCCACATGACTTGTTGATTATGAAATGGTCACAGGAGCAAGTCATCGCTCGCGACTCTTCTGAAAAGTCCTCCATGATCGCGTAGATTACCCCGGACATCTTGATTTTCTGCGGGATCGGGAGTTCCATTTCGGCGTCGGTTCGCAAGAGCAGACACCCCCCACATCCCCCCATGAAACACTACCACTCCCCCCGTGGTGGACGCTTGATGATCGGCTTGCTCGCAGGCCTTTACATGTCGAGTTCCACATTCGCCGCAGATGCCGTTCCTACTCGGTCACCCATCCCAGCGCGCACGACGCCGGAAGCTCTCGCCAAGCTTCAGAAGACCTCACCCATAGCCCGGCTAAAACAGCCCGCGAAAGACGAGGTCACCGTCGCCCGCCCCAGCGAGCAATCCATCATCAAACAATCGTCGATCCTTCACGATGGGACGAACTGGACACTCGTCCCCCGCGGAGCAGTCATCTTCGTTCCTAACGCCCAGAAGGCTCGCGTGGACGTTAAGCCAGTCGGAAATCTCCTCTCTTGGGCCGATTTCCTCGCCAAGAACCGCTCCTGGATCACCACCGCCGGCGTTACCTTCGAACAAGCCGCTGGCAACGAGCCGACGCTCGTCGAACGCTCCACCTTCTGGGCGAAGCAGGACAAAGTGGTCGTCGCAATCCACCACAACGGACCGATTTCCGTCCGCGTCGCCCCGGAAACCACAAGCCTTACTCAACGATGAAATTTCTCGGCCTTTCGCCGATCCAAGAGCTCTCCCAAAGCACAAACAACGAAAATCTTATCCGCTAGACCGAGCAAGGTTCCGGCATGTTCCGGGACATGCAGGTCAACTTTTCCGACGACACCTCGAAGTAATTTTCACCATTCCCCCCGACAAAACGGCCGGTCGGCGTGATCTGGAGAATGTGCCCCGAGCACCCTCCTTGTCACCCGGCCGGTTCATTTTTCCAGTGAGACCCCGAAGCCGCTCCTCCCGCCGAAGCGACGCGCGGACCCTCTTCCGGGCATCCATTCCCGACCCTTCGTAGCGCTTGCACCCATCTGAATGCTGGTGTATCGCCTCGGATCTGGTCGCGTGAAATCGACTCTACCCCATTCTTTATGATCAAGTGGATCCTTCAAAAAATCGTCGGCAGCAAGAACCAGCGCGAAGTGCGCCGCATTCGCCCGACGGTGGCTCGCATCAATGAAATTGAAGAAGCGCTTCAGCGCGAACCTGTCGAAAAGCTCCTCGAATTCACCCGGAAATGGCAATCCCACCTTGCCCGCTATCACACCTTGGAAGTCCCTGCCAAGCCGGTCATCGACCGCATGGACGACCCGGAACTGCGCGCCACCGCTGAGGCGCTCGAAGCTCGCTTTGCCCCGCTCCGCGAAGAATTTCCCTCGCTGCCCGCCACCATTCTCGCCACTTCCAAGACCATCGACGCCGCGAAGGCTGCCTTCCATGAAATCGAGCCGGAATTCCCGAAATCCCGCGCCAAGTATCTCGAAAAAATCCTCCCCGAGGCCTACGCCGTCGTCAAAAACGGCGCCCGCCGCCTCTGTGGTACGGAGATCATCGTCAACGACCGCCCACTCGCTTGGGAAATGGTCCATTTCGACGTCCAGCTCATCGGCGGCATAGCCCTCCACCGCGGCATGATCGCGGAAATGCAGACCGGTGAGGGAAAAACCCTCGTCGCCACCCTGCCCGTCTATTTGAACGCCCTCACCGGCCTCGGCGTCCACGTCGTCACCGTGAACGACTACCTCGCCAAGCGTGACTCGGAGTGGATGGGTTCACTCTTCCGCTTCCTCGGTCTCACCGTCGGCACCATTCAAAACCAGATGCCTCCCTGGGAACGCCGCGCCGAATACGCGTGCGACATCACCTACGGCACCAACGCCGAGTTCGGCTTCGACTACCTCCGTGACAATGGCATGGCCTCCACCAAGGACGAACAAGTCCAGCGCGGCCACTACCTCGCCATCATCGACGAGGTGGACTCCATCCTCATCGACGAGGCGCGCACGCCGCTGATCATTTCCGGCCCGTCCACCCAGTCGTCCCATCAGTTCGACAAATACAAACCTCTCGTCGAGCAGCTCGTTAAAAAACAAACCGAGCTCTGCAACAACCTCGCCTCCGAGGCGAAACAGCTTCTGGACGCGGGCGACCCGGTTTCCGCAGGGCGCAATCTTTTCAAGCTCAAGCTCGGCCAACCGCGCAACCGCCAGCTCATGCGCTTCATGGAAGAGCCGGAAATGCGCAAGCTGCTCGAAAAGGCCGAGCTCTCCTTCCACCAGGACGCCCAGAAAAAGGAACTCTTCGCGCTCAAGGAAGAACTCTATTTCACCATCGACGAAAAAGGCCATGACTCCGACCTGATGGAGATGGGCCGGGAATTCCTCTCCCCCGGCGATCCGGAATCCTTCACCCTACCCGACCTCGGCACTCTCTACGCCGACATCGACACCAACCGCGAACTCACCGACGAACAGCGGAACGCTGCTAAGGATGACCTACAGGTGAACATGGACCGCCAGGCCGAGAAGATTCATAACATCTCCCAGCTCCTCAAGGCCTACTGCGTTTTCGAAAAGGACGTCCAGTATGTGGTCAAGGACGACAAGGTCATTATCGTCGATGAAAACACCGGCCGCGAGATGCCAGGCCGCCGCTGGTCGGACGGACTCCATCAGGCCGTCGAGGCCAAGGAGGACGTTTCCATCGAGAAGGAAACCCAGACTTTCGCTACCATCACCATTCAGAACTATTTCCGCCTCTATCAAAAACTCGCAGGCATGACCGGCACCGCCGAGACGGAGGCCGCCGAATTTCACGACATCTATCGCCTCGACGTGCTGCCGATCCCGACGAACACCGCGAACATCCGCATCGACGAGAACGACCAAGTCTTCAAAACCCGCCGCGAAAAGTTCAACGCCGTCATTTCGAAAATCGAGGAAGCCCACGCGAAAGGCCAACCCGTCCTCTGCGGCACCGCCTCCGTCGAGGCCTCGGAAACCCTCGCCCGCATGCTCAAACGCGCGAAAATCCCCCACTCGGTGCTCAACGCGAAGTTCCACCAACAAGAGGCAGAAATCATCTCCCGCGCCGGCCACCTCGGCGCCGTCACCGTCTCCACCAACATGGCCGGGCGCGGCACCGACATCAAGCTCGCCCCCGGCGTGCCAGAAGTCGGCGGTCTCTTCGTCATCGGCACAGAGCGCCACCAGTCGCGCCGCATCGACCGCCAGCTCCGCGGCCGTTGCTCGCGCCAGGGCGATCCCGGCCGCTCGCAGTTCTTCATTTCCTTCGAAGACGACCTGATGCGGAACTTCGCCGCCGCCGACCGCATGACCCAGATGATGGAGCGCTTCGGCATGAAAGAAGGGGAAGCCCTCGAACACTCCTGGCTCAACCGCTCGGTGGAAACCGCCCAGAAGCGCGTGGAACAACGCGACTACACGGGCCGCAAGCGCGTGCTCGATTTCGACGATGTCATGAACATGCAGCGCGAGGTCGTTTACGGCTATCGCAACGAGGTCCTCACCACCGAAGTTCCGCGTGACCTCGTCAATGAAATCATCGAGGAAACCATCCCCGCCAAGGTTCATGAATACCTCGCCGACCGCGACGAGAAACAGCCCGACTACAACGAGCTCCTGCACTGGGTGAATGCCACTCTGCCGGTGAACATCAGCGCCGAGGATTTCCTCAACGCACACAACGAGGAAGCCATCTCCGCGATGCTCGTGGACAAGGTCAAACAGGCCTACAACGTCCGCGTCGGTGACTTGCCTATGGAAGTCCTCGATCAGGAGGAGCGCCGCATGGTGCTCGTCGCCATCGACAAGCAATGGCAGGCCCACCTTTACAACATGGATGCCCTCCGCGAAGGCGTCGGCTTGCGTGCCCAAGGTCAGAAAGATCCACTCATCGAGTATAAAAACGAAGCCTACAATCTCTTCGTCACGCTGATGGACTCCATCAAACAGGAAGCTCTCCAGAACCTCTTCCGCTCCGCCGCGAATCTGGAAGCCTTCCTCCGCCAGCTCCACAGCGCCCCCCAACAACTACACGGAGGAGAAGCCGCCCTCACACAGGACAACGTCGCCACGTCCGGCAGTTCCGGAAATCTGAATCCCGCCACGGTTCCCTCACCTGCCGGAACCACCCTCAAACTGAACCTGCCCAAGCGGAAACCCAGCTTCGCGATCGAGACCACCGGCCGCAATGCCATCTGCCCCTGCGGCTCCGGCAAGAAGTTCAAGCAGTGCTGCGGCAAGGAAGAGTGAGTTTCACCCATGCGCCTTGACCGATTCCTCATCCGCCAGGGCCGGCACTCAGGTAAAGAAATCGCCCGCTTGTTAGCAGGGGGCAAGGTGACAGTCGATCATGCAATCGAACCCAGCGGCCTGCGGAAAATCGACCGCTTCACCCGAGTCGAGTTAGACGGAGAAATCCTCCAGTCCCACGAGGCCGTCTATCTGATGTTGCACAAACCGGCTGGCTGGTTGAGCGCCACCAAGGATCCGCAACACCCTACGGTCATCGAACTCATCGACCACCCGCTGCGCCACGAGCTGCATCTCGCCGGACGCCTGGACCGGGCGAGCACCGGACTGCTGCTACTCACCAACGACGGCCGCTGGTCTAAACGGGTGACCGAGCCGGTGGAGGAAATTTCAAAAGTTTACCGGGTGACGACGCGGGATGAAATTTCACCCGAGACGGCGACGCTCTTCGCGGCGGGCATCTACTTCGCCTACGAAGACCTAACAACACGACCGGCAGTGCTAGAAATCCTGCACGCCCGCGAGGCGCTCCTCACCCTCCACGAGGGACGCTACCATCAGGTGAAACGGATGTTCCACGCGGTGGGAAACCAAGTGCTGAGCCTGCACCGGGAAAGCACTGGGCCGTTAGCACTCGACCATCTGCCCGTCGGAAAATCCAGACACCTGACCGAAGCGGAAGTGAATTTTTTCAACCCCCACGGCTACAGCTCTGCGAGTTCGGCCTGACCGAGCGAAATGGCTGCCAGATCTTCGACCTGTGAGATCGAGATCACCTGGCAGAGTTTCTGGCGCAGTTCCTTGGCTCCGGGGAAGCCCTTGCAATAGGCCATGAGGCGCGAGCGCATGGCGGTGAGCGTCTGCTTTTCATTGCCATTCCGCCGGCTTTCGACCGCCATGCGGCAATGGCGCAGCACGAGTTCCCAGCGCTCGTCCACGGTGACTTCGGGAAGCAGTGCGCCGGTCTCGATGAAGTGTTTCGCCTCGCGGAACACCCACGGATTCTGCATCGCCGCGCGGCCGATCATCACACCGGAAACCGCCGTTTCCGCCCGCCGCCGGAGTACATCCGCGCCGCAGTGGATGTCGCCGTTACCGATGACCGGGATGTTTACCGCGCGAGACACGGCGTCGATGACGTTCCAATTTGCCTCGCCGCCGTAGCCCTGCGAGCGCGTGCGGCCATGTATGGCGATGGCCTGCATGCCGCAGTCTTCGAGGATCTTGGCGACTTCCACCGCGTTGACGGAGTTTTCATCCCAGCCGATGCGGATCTTCGCAGTGACCGGGACTTGCTCGCCCACCGCCCTTGCCACGCCGGATGCCACCGCTGAGAGGACCGGGCAATCCTTGAGCAGCGACGATCCACCATTGCGGGCGACGACCTTGTTCACCGGACAGCCGAAATTGATGTCGATGAAGTCCGGGCGTTTCCAATCGATGATTTTTTTCGCCGCCTCTCCCATCCGCTCGCCATCCGCGCCGAAGAGCTGGACACCGACCGGGCGCTGTCCATCGGTGAACTCGGTGTATTTCCGCGTCCTTTCGTCCGCCTGCATGATGCCTTCCGCCGAGACGAACTCGGTGACCATGACATCCGCGCCGAGTTCCTTGCAGATCTGGCGGAAGATGACGTCGGTGACCCCCGCCATCGGCGCGAGGTAGAGCGGGAAGGAGCGATTGGAAAACCACGGGAGCACGGGAGACCTTACAACTCCCCCGCCCGACGCGTCCATCCCGGATCCATGCTGGCTCGCAAGCGTTTGCGATCTTCGAAGTTCCCGGAATTAATCTTGGAAAAACCGTGTATTTTCGTGAACTACTCGCTAGACGTTCAACCGTTTGATGGCCGATTTCATCAGAGGGCTTCTCTTCCGGTTCGCTTGAAACGGGGGGCAGCGAATTCCGTTTTTCAAGCTCCGATTCATGAGTTCTTTCCACGATCAGCTGTTCTCGGAGATCGAAGCCGCGCGTAAACTGGCGGCGGAGTTTGCGAATCGTCATGGGCGGAAGAAGCTGGAAGCGCCATCGGTTCCGAGCGAGGTGGACCGGGTCGCCCGGGAGGAAGCTGCGGCTGCGGAGATCGCAGCACTGGCGGTGGAGGAAGAACGCTTGGCCAGCGAGGCCCGGGAGAGGGCACGGACTCGCGAGGAGCAAAAAGCCAATGCCGGGGTGGCTCGAAATGTCATTCCCGCTCCCGAGCCGACGGACGTGGGTTGGAGCGCAAAGGCAATCCTGCGTGGTCTTGCCAAACTCCGCGCCAAGGAGCGATCCGCCGCTGAAGACTTGATTCGAAAAGCGCTTGAAGTCGGCGCGAGGGAACCGTCCGCAGCATCGGGTCCTGAAACTGACGCATCGAGCCGGAGCCAGGAACCACCCGCCGCTCCGGTGCGGGCGATGTGGGCTCCGGCGCACGGTGCCGCCCAAGTCTGGTATTTTACCACGGGAGGAACCCGCTGCGGGCCGGTGACCTTCGGGGAGCTGCGGGCCATGGCCGCTAGCAGGGTGCTGGACCCTCGTCTCGACATGATTTGGAAAGAGGGAATGGAGGAATGGAAACAGGCGGGTCTTCTCGACGGCCTGTTCGAACGACGGGCTGTCCCGGTCGAAATGCCGGAGAGCCGTGGCAAGAAGAAGAACAAACAGGTCGCCGCGCTGCCCAGAGACCTCACGGCAGCTCTTGCGTCGAAGCAAATGAACTGGCCAGGAGTGGGGCGCTTGAAGCTTTGGCTGGGCCTGCTGGTCGTGCCGCTGCTTTGGAGCCAACTCCTCGGCTGGAGCAGGCCGATGCTGGTTTCTCAATTCGGAAGTGAGCTGATGTCCCAGGTGCTGTTCTTCGAGAGTCTGGTGCCAGCAGGAATCGTCATCTATCTGGTTTTACTGAGACTCATGAATGTCGGGATGAGCCGCTGGTGGGGATTTCTGCTATTCATTCCGATCGTCAACCTCTGGGTCTGCTTTCGCTGCCTCGTTTGCCCTTCCGGCTACGCCCACCACCGGAAACTGGACCGATATGGATGGGCCGTCACGCTGGCCATTCTCGTCGCCATCCCGACCGTTTGGTATCTGCTTCAGTGATGTGCGAACCACTTTGCGAACTGGAAGTAGAGTGGGATGCCGATGACGATATTGAAGGGAAAGGTGATCCCCAATGATGAGGCCAGATAGAGCGCGGGACTGGAGTTCGGGAGAGCAATCCTAACTGCGGCCGGAGCGGCGATGTAGGAAGCGCTTGCCGCCAGAGTCGCGAGGACCGTGCTGCCTCCGAGGCCGAGTCCGCACCAAGCTCCAAGATAGGCCCCTAGCAGGCCATGAAGCACCGGCATGACGGTCGCGAACACCACCAGCCGCCAGCCCGCCGATTTTAAATCACCCAGCCGCCGCCCGGTGATGAGTCCGACTTCCAGCAGGAAAAGCGCCAGCACCCCCTTGAACGGCGCGTCGAACAGTGGCGCGACCTGATCGAACCCTTTTTTTCCACACGCGATGCCGATGACAAGCCCGCCTAGCAGAAGGATGATTCCCTTGCCGGTGAGCAGGTCATGGAGCAGGTGGCCGAATCCCCCGGATTTCCCGCCGCCAGTCCCGCCGCAGCGCATGGCGAGGAAGACCGCCACGATGATCGCCGGAGCTTCCATCACCGCCAACAAGGCGGGCGCGAATCCTTCCACCGGAATTTTCGCCGTTTCTAAAAACGCCACCACCGCGCTGAAGGTCACGGCGGAGACCGATCCATAGTGGGCCGCGATGGCTCCGGCATTCGTCGCGTCCAACCTCACCATTCCCTTCAGGATGAAAAAGCTCCACACCGGGATCACACAGCTGAGGCCGATGGCGACGAGCAGCGGCCCGCCAACCACGGCGAGACTCACTCCTTCCAATTTCATCCCACCCTTGAGGCCGATCGCAAATAACAGGTAGATCGTCAGCGCTGCGTAGAGTTCGTCCGGAAATTTCAAATCGCTCTTC
This sequence comes from Luteolibacter sp., assembly GCA_051648225.1. Taxonomy (GTDB): domain Bacteria; phylum Verrucomicrobiota; class Verrucomicrobiia; order Verrucomicrobiales; family Akkermansiaceae; genus Luteolibacter. The sequence continues at coordinate 3,333 of JBOFET010000071.1, read as the reverse complement.
ACCAGCGCGGCGAAGATGCCGAGCACGAAGGCGAGGACCATGGGAGAAAGCAGGCTGGAGGCGACGGACTGGAGGATTTCCATGACGGGGGTGGTGGGTAAGGTGAGGCTTGAATGCGGATGAGTCCTGATGTTGAATTACGTGAAACAAATTACACGAACTGAGATTCGTGTATTTCAAGCCCTATTTCAGCGTCAACTGCAAAATGAACGAAACTTCAGCATCCCGCCCCGCCCCCACCGGGTGGACTTTTTTCACCAATCACGCGCACGTCCTCGTCTGCCTGGCTGGGGATCCCGAAATGCGGTTGCGCGACGTCGGATTGCAGGTCGGCATCACCGAGCGGGCGGTGCAGAAGATCGTCGCCGAGCTGGAAGCAGGCGGCGTGCTCGAGCGCGAGCGTCAGGGGCGGAGGAACGTTTACCGCATCCTCGGAGAGCTGCCACTGCGGCACCCGGTGGAGTCCCATTGCACGGTGGACGGGCTGGTCCGCTTCGTCCTGGATTCGCGGAAATGAACGGGAAATGGCGATTGCATCCGCCGCTCGGTTTGTTGGAATCCCACGTCACACCATGCGCATCCTTCTCACCACTTGTTCCTATCAAGACACGCCCGGCCCCCACCACTCGCTCATGGAGTCCCAGGGCTGGGAAATCGTCCGCGAGCGCGGCCCGCTTTCTGAGACCCGCATGCTGGAGCTGGCCGGTGATTTCGACGCCTTCCTCTGCGGGGACGACGGCATCACCCGCGCGGTGATCGAGAAATCGCTACCCCGCCTCAAGGTGATTTCCAAATACGGCATCGGCCTCGACAAGATCGACATCCCGGCGACCAAGGAACTCAAGGTGCCGGTGCTCTTCACCCCCGGCGTGAACCACGACACGGTCGCCGAGCACAGCTTTCTGCTTCTACTCGCACTCGCGAAAAATTTCCCCTACGCCATCGACGGCACCCGCGCCGGACGATGGGACCGGAAGACTGGCAGCGAGCTTTTTGCCAAACGCATCGGCCTGATCGGCATGGGCCGGATCGGTCAGGAAATGGCCCGCCGGGCTAGAGCGTTCGGGATGGAAGTGCATGCCTTCGGGAATTTCTGGCCAGAGGAATTCGCCACCGAGTTTCAGATCACCCGCCATGCGACGCTGGATTCGCTTTTCGACTCGGTGGACATCATCAGCCCGCACACGAATCTCAACACGCAGACGCTCCACTGCATCAACGCGGACCGCATCAACCGCCTGCCCGACGGCTCATGGATCATCAATACCGGCCGCGGTGAGTTGATCGACCAAGCCGCCATCATCGCAGCGCTCGATTCTGGGAAACTCGCTGGATACGCCGCCGACGTGCTCGATCAAGAGCCACCACCGGCCGACCATCCGCTGCTCCACCACCCGAAAGCCATCATCACCCCGCATGTCGGCTCGCGGACCTTCGAAAGCGTGCCCCGTCAGGCGATGAAGTCACTCACCAACCTGATCAACGCCCTCAAAGGCGAGGGTGAATGCAACTGCGCGAACGGCGTGATCTAACTCCTACTAACGATTTTACCCATTTCGTGCCAACGCTTCATTTCCATGACTCAATCCCTGCTCGATCTTCTCCGCCGCCGCCTTTCCATCATCGGGGACCACGCCTGGCGGGACCGTGACCCTGCGGCTCACCTCGAAGCGTTAAAAACTGTCTCAGAGGAAATCGCCGCTTGGACGACCGCGCACCGGACGAGCCTCGACCCCCGGCTCCGGCACTATCTTGGAAACTCCAGCTTTCAGAAAGCCTTGGAGCATCTTGAAGCACTGGACCCTCCCGGCGAAGGGGCGATTTCCTGAATAGCCGGAGCCGTCCTTACCGCCGGACCACCTGTCGGCAAAAGCACGGCGCAAGATCCAAATCGAAGCCGCCACCGGGACGGTGAAAATCCTTCCAAAGAATGCCATCGACCCCTACGTATTTTTCCGACACATGAAATTTCTCCTCTACATCCTCGCCATGGCCGGTGCCGCCTACCTTGGCTATCAGGCCGAGCCAAATCTGCGCCTCCAACTCACTGGCAAGACCCCGGGAGCTGCCGCCAACCCGGGTTCAGGAGGCGCGGTGGAGATGTTGTCGAGCGGAGCACTTCGAATTTCCCTCGGAGACCTGACCGCAGATCAACTTCCCCCGCAGGTCCTGCTTCTCAAGGACGCCAAGGTGTCCGATCCCGCAGCTGGCCTTGAGATGCTCATCAAGGCCGGACAACGGGTCAAACTCGTCAGCATAGATCATGATCAAATCGTGATCAGCCCCGGTGAAGGCCCGTTCCGCGGAAAGGTCGCGATCACGGGGACCGACCTTCTTCAGCAAATCGCGGCGAATCCGCCGCTGCCCGCCACCGTCCCGAGCAGTCCGCCCGGCGGCGAGTCGGAGGAACCCATCACCACTCCCGCACCTCCGCCAGCGCCCGAGCCACCTCCGGCACCCCTGCCGGAACCAACCCCGGAACCCACTCCAGCGCCCGCTTCTCCGGCACCCGTGGAACCCGCACCTGCCGCCCCGGCGGCGCCCGCAGTCGCGACTTCCTTGGATGCCGTGCAGCTCATGCAGGCAAGCATCAAGACCGGCCAAATCAAAGAGTTCACCTTCGATCAAGTCCTCGACTGGGCCGCCGCTCCGGACGAAACCATCGGCGGAGAGACCTACCAAACCGGCCTGGCCTCCTACAAGGCGGAGACCATTTTCGGCGTCAAGACGATCCAAGCGAAAGCCCTGATCAAGGGCGGCGTTTTACAGCGCTGGATCTGGCCCAAGAGCGGCATGGAAATCAAATAATTCGGGACCGCGAGTCTCCGGCTCGCTCTTCATCCCCGGACCGTCCGGCATCCGGATTTTTCTCCGCAAACCCCTTGCCAGCAAGCGGGCGGTAAGTTAATCCCCTGCCCCTATGGCAACTTTTCGCGTGTTGGTTTCAGATCCTATTTCGGAAAAAGGCGTGGACGCCCTGCGCTCCGCCCCGGAGATCTCTGTCGATGTGAATACCGGCCTCAAACCGGACGAACTCCTCAAAATCATCGGTGACTATCACGGTCTCGTCATCCGCTCTGAAACCAAGGTCACCCCGGAGGTCTTCGCCGCCGCCACCCACCTCAAAGCGATCGGTCGCGCCGGAGTCGGCGTGGACAATATCGATCGCTCGTCAGCCACCGACCACGGCGTCGTGGTGATGAATACGCCCAGTGGAAACACGATTTCCACCGCCGAGCACGCCTTCGCCCTGATGCTCTCGCTCGCCCGTAACATCGGCCAAGCTCACAGCTCGATGGTCGCCGGCAGGTGGGACCGCAAGTCGCTTTCCGG
>JBOFET010000070.1:0-16542 GCA_051648225.1 Luteolibacter sp. | reverse complement strand
CTTTCCTCAAAGCGACCCGACGCGAGATCGGGTGCGGTTGCCTTGATCGAAAATATCGGAGATCCTGCATCGGTCGACCGCTTGCGTGAGGCGCTTGACGCAGAGGAATCGGAGGCTGTCAGAGCCGCGCTTCATCATGCTTTGAAAGCACTCGGAAGTACGGAGGAATCCACAAAATCGTCCAGCGATGATTCCACTTTTGATTTGGATGCCTTTGTCGCCAAACAAGCCAAGGGTCTCAAACTTCCTGCAAGCGCCTGGTTGGATCTATCGAAACTTCCCCCACTGACAACCGATTCGGGTCGGATCATGACCGACACTGCTGTCGCGCTCCTCATCGCAAAACAATCCAAGCAGAAGGCGATCGAAGTCTCCCCGGATCTCGTTCCGTTGCTTCAGCGGATTGATCGATCCCAAAGCGCTCCATTCGCCAGCGCGTTGGTGGAGGGCTTCCTGAATTCCGAGCAAGCGGCCTCCGACCGCTGGGCGCTCACCCTTGGTGGATTGTTAGGCGACAACCGCATAATCACGTTGCTGTTGCCGCGCATTGGTGACTGGTGTGAGAACTCACGTCACAAACTGGCGGAGTATGCGGCGCAGGCGATTTCGCTCCTCCCCAGCAACGAGCCGCTGATGGTGTTGGACACCTTGTCCAACCGCTACCGCAGCAAGTTCAAGAATGTCGGCAAGGCCTGTGCCGAAGCTTTCAACGCGGCGGCTTCCGCACGCGGAATCACGACGGATGAACTCGGCGATCTCGTCGTGCCGGATTTCGGTTTCGATTCTGAAGGCAACCGTCGATTCGATTGGGACGGCGGCGGCGCGAGTGCGGAACTGGGAGCGGATTTCAAACTCACCTGGTTCGATCCCGAAACCGACAAGTCTTGGAAAGCACTGCCAGCCAGTGCGCCCGAGGAGATCAAGACCGAGGTGAAAACCCTGACCAAACTTCTGCGTGAGGCGGTGAAAGGACAGACCGCGCGTTTGGAAATGACTCTCGTCCGTCAACGCCGCTGGCCGGTCGCCCGTTGGCGTGAGCTTTTCGAAACCCATCCGCTGCTGCGTTCCTTCGCGAGCAGTCTGGTGTGGGGCGTTTACGACTGCACCGGCAAACTCTTGCGCACGTTCCGCCGCTATCCAAACGGCCTGTTAGCCGATGCTGTCGGAGGGTTGGAGGAGCTGCAGGAATCGGACACGATGATCGGAATGGTGCATCCGTTGGAGTTGGACGCGGTCGTGCTTGAGGCATGGCGCGCGCATCTAACACGCTTCAAAGTGAAAGCACCGTTCCAGCAGATTGATCGGCCAGTGGAGTTGCTCGATCCGCTGCATGGCAACCGCCGCTCGATCACGTTGCCTGAGAAGAAGCCGGTCAGCGCTGGCACGTTCCGCTCCCGCGCCGAGAAGCGCGGGTGGGCGCGTGGCTCCGTCATCGATGCTGGCGGGATTTCGAGTTATTTCAAACTCTATCCGGGTGCTGGGGTGGAAGTGATCCTGCCGACGGATCACTTCTGGATTGGCTGCGATCCGATGGACATTGTCGAACTCGGTGCTGCCTATTTCGTGAAAGCCGAGTCGGTTGAGCGTGGCAGTTATGTTTACAACGAACCGGGACCGGACGACCCACGGGTGATGCGCTTCGACGCGGTGTCGGCGGTAGTGTGGTCGGAAACGATTTCGGATTTGAAAGCCATCGTCGCAACCAAGGAATGACCACGCTCTTCGGCATCCGTCACCATGGCCCGGGCTGTGCACGCAGCTTGCTGGCGGCGCTCGACGTGCTTGCGCCGGATGTGCTCTTGATCGAATTGCCGCAGGAGGTGGGGGCGTTGTTAGCCCATGCGGCGCACGAGGCGATGAAACCACCGGTGGCATTGTTGATCCATCGCACGGACTCGCCGGACAAGGCTTCGTTCTATCCGTTCGCCGAGTATTCGCCGGAGTGGCAGGCGATCCGTTGGGCGCTGGCGCATCAGGTGCCGATCCGTTGTTTCGATTTGCCATCCGCGCACATGTTTGCGCTGCGGGATGAGGAGTATGAAGGGCTGCCACCACGACCTGATCCGTTCGAGTGGTTCGCGAAGGCGGATGGTTACAGCGATGGCGAGCGCTGGTGGAATGATCGGGTGGAGGAGCGCCGCGAGCAGGGGGATTTTTTCGAAGCGATCCGAGAGGCGGTGACGACCTTGCGCGGCGAGCTCGAGCTAACGGAGTCGCGGGAAACGCTGCTGCGCGAGGCGTGGATGCGGAAGTGCCTGCGGGCGGCGGAGAAAGACGGGTTTGCGAATGTCGCCGTGGTTTGCGGGGCGTGGCATGTGCCGGCGTTGAAGATTCCGGCCAAGGTGGGTGACGACAACGCGTTGTTGAAGAATTTGGCGAAACACAAGGTCGCCGCAACCTGGATTCCGTGGACGGATGAGCGTCTAACAGTTGCTAGCGGCTACGGCGCGGGGATCCGCTCGCCTGGTTGGTACGGTCATCTTTGGCAGAATGAGGAAGATCCTGTTTCCACCTGGCTGACGCGCGCGGCGCGCGTGTTGCGCAAGGAAGGGCAGGAGGCTTCGCCAGCATCGGTGATCGAGGCGGTGCGTCTATCAAACTCACTCGCCGGGATGCGCGGCAGGCCATCGCCGGGGCTGGATGAAACGCTTGAGGCGATGCAGGCGGTTTTCTGCCAGGGTGATGCGTTGCCGTTGGATTTCCTCCGCCACAAGCTGCTCATCGGTGATCGGCTCGGCGAGCTGCCCGAGGGGTTGCCGACGCTGCCCTTGCAGCAGGACATCGATGCCACACAGCGCTGGTTGCGGTTGAAGCCGGCGGCGTCGGTTGCGCTGTTGGAACTGGATTTGCGTGAGGACGGCGGCCGGGCGCGCAGTATTTTCCTGCACCGGTTGCTGGCTTTGGAAATCCACTGGGGGAAAAAGGAAACCGCACGGAGCAAGGGGACTTTCAAGGAACGCTGGAGCCTTCAGTGGAAGCCGGAGCTGGCGGTTTCGATCATTGATGCGTCCGCTTTTGGCAACACGGTCGAGAGCGCGGCGGCCCGTAAGTTGGTTAGAGCGAAACCTGACGATATCGGCCTGGCTCTGATCACCGCCCGGCTGGATCTCGCGCTGTTAGCGGCACTGCCCGAGGCGGTGGAGGTCCTGTTGCAACGGCTCGACGCTGCGGCGGCGACCTTGCATGATATTTCAGAGCTGTTGGATGCGGTGCCGTCGCTGGCGAAAATTTCGCGTTACGGCGATGTCCGCGAGACCGATGCGGAAGCGGTCGGGCATTTGTTAGCAGGATTCGTGTCGCGCATTCATGTGGGGCTGGCGGCGGCGGCGAGCGGAGTCGATGATGACGCTGCCAACCACTTATCGGGGAAAGTCCGTGAGTATGCCGCAGCGCTGGCGATGCTGGAGGACGCGGCGCTCAGGGACGACTTTCACGCGACGCTTGGCCGAATGGCGGAGCTGGAAAGTGTCCACCCGAAGCTGCGCGGTCATGCCGTCCGCCTGTTGCGGGACGCGGCTCAACTTGATGACGTCACGGTGGCGCGGCATCTTGGGTTCGCACTTTCGCCGGGTATGCCAGCGCTGTCGGCGGCGGCCTGGCTGGAAGGTTTCCTGCAAGGTGGCGGCAGTTTGCTGGTCCACGACCGGGCATTGTTAGCCTTAGTCGATGCGTGGCTCTCTTCGCTCGGGCCGGAGGTATTTCAAGCAACTTTGCCGCTGCTGCGCCGGACGTTCGGGACCTTTTCTCCGCCAGAACGAACCCGCATCGCCGCCTCGGTCGCGCACGGGACGGATCGCGCGCCGATTGCCGCTGCCCCGCTTGACCTCGATATCACCCGCGCTCTGCCCGCTGTCGCGGCGGTGGCGAAACTGCTAGGACTTCCCCGACCCTCATGAACGATTCCGAACGCTTCCGTCGCTGGAGACTGGTGCTGGGCTCCGAGCCCGCTGCCGGTCTTCGAGTTTCACTTTCCGCTGAGGATGCCCGCATGGACGAAACGTTGGAAGCGCTTTACGACGCGGGCCAGCAGCGCGGCGGGCTTGGTGGGTCGAGTCCGAAAGTCGCGCGCTGGCTGGGTGACATCCGCCGCTATTTCCCGACAGAGGTCATCCAAGTGATGCAGAAGGACGCCATCGAACGGCTCGATCTGAAACAACTCCTGCTAGAACCGGAAATCCTCCAACAGGCGGAACCCGACATCCATCTCGTCAGCACCTTGATTTCACTGAACCGGATCATTCCGGATAAAACCCGCGAAACCGCGCGGATGGTGGTGCGGAAACTGGTGGACCAGCTCATGCGCAAACTCGAACAACCGACCCGTCAGGCGGTGCAGGGCGCGCTTTCCCGCAGCTTGCGGAACCGGCGGCCGCGGCTAACGGAAATCGACTGGCACCGGACCATCCGGGCGAATCTGAGGAACTATCTGCCGGAGTTCAAGACGATCGTACCAGAAACCCTGATCGGCTACGGCAGGCGTCGTAGTTCATTGCGCGATGTGATCCTGTGCATCGACCAGAGCGGGTCGATGGCACCGTCCGTCGTGTATTCCTCGATTTTCGGCGCGGTGCTCGCGTCGCTGCCAGCGTTGACCACACGATTCGTGCTGTTCGATACGTCGGTCGTAGATCTCACCGATCTGCTGGACGATCCAGTGGATCTGCTTTTCGGCAGCCAGCTTGGCGGCGGAACGGACATCCACAAGGCGCTCTGTTATTGTGAAAGCCGGGTGACCCGGCCGACCGACACGGTGATGGTGCTGGTTTCCGATCTTTGCGAAGGCGGTAGCGTGGCGGGTATGTTGAAAACGGCGGCTCGACTGAAGGAAAGCGGCGTGCATCTCATTTGTCTGCTCGCCTTGAGTGACGAGGGCAAGCCATGGTATGACGCGAACAACGCCGTGCATTTTGCCGCGTTGGACATTCCGGTATTCGCCTGCACACCGGCGCGTTTTCCTGACCTGATGGCGGCGGTGCTGGCGAGAAAAGATCTGAAGCTGTGGGCTTGATGGTCGGCACTTACCAGCCGAACTCTGGGATCTGGCGGGTTTTGTAGAGGTTCTCGTTGTTGAACTCGAAGGTGTAGTAAGCGGATGTTCCGTTCGGGGCGGTGAGCAGAATGGGTTGGGTGGCGAAGGCGACGATCTCGTTGCCGGAACCATAGGTCTGCACTTTTTGCCCCATGACGGTGACGGAAGATTTATCATCGGTGGTGATGCGGGGGTTTTTCTGGCCGTGGTAGTAGATGATCACGGTATCGTCCGGGGCACCGTTTTTGACGTAGGACATGGTGCTCACGCCGCTCACGCTCATTTCTGGTTTCCCGTTTCCCATGACGCGCCAACCGGGGCTGGCAACGCGGGGGAAAACGGCACCTCGTGTCTCCTTTTCCACTTTGGAAATTACTTCCTCGTACGTGGGTGTGGAGTTCTGTGTCTGACAGGAAGTGACGAGAAAACCCGTCGCAGTGGAAATGACTAGCAGCTTGGCGTGTTTCATGAGGATGGTTGAGGATAGAGTGGCCTTCAAAGGTGGCTTAAGTTGAGATCAAAACCGTCCCAACGCACTGCGAGCGGTTTAACGTGTTAGATGAATCGGTGCCGCAGGAGAGGGTCCCGACTTTGTGGATTTTTTTGATCGGTTGATCGCGGGACATGAGCACTTCTTTCACATTTTGCCTTGCGGGCGAGATGAATCTCGAAGTCCGTTAGTTCGCGACGATGTTGAGGATTTTACCGGGGATAAAGATGATTTTACGGATGGTTTTCCCTTCGAGGTGTTCGCTCACCTTTCTGCTGGCGAAGGCGGCGGCTTTGGCACCTTCCTCTTCGATGTCTTTGGATAGCATGAGGCGGTCGCGGAGTTTTCCGTTCACTTGGACGACGAGCTCGATCTCATTTCTAACGAGTGCTTCGGGATCATAGTCCGGCCAGGTTGTTTCCGAGAGCATGGGGGCTTGGCGGTTGGAAACCGCCGCCACGCGGGCGTTGATTTCTTCGGTCAAATGCGGGGCGAAGGGATTCAGCACCGTTAAGAACTGGGTGAATTCTCTCCATGGCACGACGTCTGCCTGGGTGAAGGCGTTGGTGCAGATCATCATTTGCGAGATGGCGGTGTTGAAGCTGAGTTTCTCGATGTCTTCGCCGACTTTTTTGATGGTCTCGTGGACGACACGGAGCAGCTCTTTGTCGGCGCAGGGGACGTCTTGGATTTTTGGGGAAATGGTGAATTCGCCTTCCTTTTCCTCAAATGCGATCCGCCAGACGCGGGCGAGAAACCTGGAAACGCCTTCGACGCCTTTCATCTGCCACGGCTTCACCTGTTCTAGCGGACCCATGAACATTTCGTAAAGGCGCAGGGCGTCGGCTCCGTATTCGGAAACGACGTCGTCCGGGTTCACCACGTTACCGCGGGACTTGGACATTTTCTGACCGTCCTCGCCGAGAATGAGCCCTTGGTTGACGAGTTTTTGAAATGGCTCGGGTGTTCTCACATGACCGAGGTCGAAAAGGACTTTGTGCCAGAAACGGGCGTAAAGGAGATGGAGTACGGCGTGCTCCGTACCACCGACGTAGAGATCGACCATTCCGGGTTTTTCATCCGTCCAATAGTTTTCCGCTTCGCGTGAAATGAAGCGGTCGGTGTTCTTCGGGTCGCAATAACGCAGGTAATACCAGCAGGAGCCGGCCCATTGCGGCATGGTGTTGGTTTCGCGGAGGGAACCGTCGGGTAACTCGACCCATGCGGTGGCTTTGGTGAGGATGGGTTCTGGCGTGCCGCTGGGTTTGTAGTCGTCAAGCGGTGGCGCGAGCAGCGGCAGTTCGCTTTCGGAAATCGCGTGGTGATGGCCGTCTTTCCAGATGATCGGGAACGGCTCGCCCCAATAGCGCTGGCGGGAGAACAGCCAGTCCCGGAGCTTGAACTGAATGCGGCGCTTGCCTTTGGAATTGGATTCCAACCAGGCTATCATCTTCGCCTTGGCTTCGGCGGTGGGGAGGCCGTCGAGGAAGGAGGAGTTTGCTGCCACCCCGTGTTCACACGTTGCGACTCCGTCAACCAAGTACCAGTCTTTGTCACCAATCGTTACGGCGGTATTCATTCCGTTTGCGTAACCGGTTGGCCCACCTGCGTGGAAGGCATGTGGGAGTGGCTGCGCAACAACAGCTTTGATCGGCAAACCAAACTTCGTAGCGAATTCAAAGTCCCGCTCATCATGCGCAGGCACCGCCATGATCGCGCCGGTTCCATAGCCCATCATCACATAGTCCGCGATCCATACTGGGATTTGCTCACCGTTCACAGGATTCGTCGCGAACGCTCCAGTGAAGACGCCCGACTTGTCTTTGTTCAGATCGCCGCGGTCCATGTCGGACTTGGAGGAAATTGCTTTCTGATAAGCCTCGACGGCATCCTTTTGCTCGGCGGTGGTGATTTCGCTAACTAGCGGATATTCGGGGGCGATGACCATGTAGGTCGCGCCGAAGAGGGTGTCGGGGCGGGTGGTGAAGACGGTGATTTGGGCTTGGCGGTTGGAAACCGCCGCCACATTGAAGATGACCTCCGCGCCTTCGCTGCGGCCAATCCAGTTCTTTTGCAGCAGCTTGATGCCTTCCGGCCAGTCGAGCGTGTCGAGTTCGTCGATCAGGCGCTGGGCGTACTTCGTGATCCGCAGCATCCACTGGCGCAACGGGCGGCGTTCGACGGTGTGGCCTTTTGATTTCCACTCCTCGACTTCCTCGTTGGCGAGCACGGTGCCGAGGTCGGGCGACCACCAGACCGGGGTGTCAGCGACATAGGCCAAGCGGACGTCGTCGATTTCGTCGCGGGTCCATCCCTTTGATTCGAGTTCGGAAACGGGCTTTGCCTTGCCCGTTTCCTCGCAATAATAGGAACCGTAAAGCTGGAGAAAAATCCACTGGGTCCAACGCACGTATTCGGGATCGGTCGTGGCGATTTCCCGGTCCCAGTCGTAGCCGAAGCCGAGTGATTTCAACTGCCTGCGGAAATTCTCGATATTCGCCCCCGTGGTGATCGCCGGATGCTGGCCGGTCTTGATCGCGTATTGCTCCGCCGGCAGGCCGAACGAGTCGTAGCCCATCGGATGCAGCACGTTGAAACCCTTCATCCGCTTGTAGCGGCCGATGATGTCGGTGGCGGTGTAGCCTTCCGGATGCCCTACATGCAGGCCCGCACCGCTGGGGTAGGGGAACATGTCGAGCACGTAGTATTTCGGCTTTTCGGCATCGAAATCCGCATCGCCCGGGCCGTGGGTGCGGAAGGTTTTCTCATCCTCCCAGCGGGCTTGCCATTTGGATTCGAAATCTTGGAAAGGGAATGGTTTACGTTCTGACATGATCGGCAAATGGGTGCGAAATGTGCTACCCGGCTGCCTGATTGGAAAGAAAAACCCTTAGTTCGACGATGATCGGATCGGGCGGTGATTCCGCCGCATGATATTCACAGACGGCTGACGGCAGTGGCGATGGCCGCAGAGATTTCCTCGGCTCCCATGGGCAGGGGAGCGGTGTGGATTTTCTCGTCGGAGGCATTCACCGCAGTAATCGTGAGCGCTACGAAATCCACTAGAATTCTTGGTCCGGTAATGTTGTCGCTGCTGGTGGCGGAGGAAATCATGTCATTCTCGAAATCTCCAAGGTTTTCCAGCTCCTGCTGGAATCCCGCCTGCGATTGGATGAGGATGATTCGAATGCCAGTGCCGGTCGCTGCGGGGACAGCCGCGCCGCGGAAGCTTCCACTCGCTGGGGTGGAATTGAAATCGGTGAGCTGTGGGACAGAAACCCCGAGCACCACGATGGCAAGGGCGGCCATGCCGAAAGCAGGGCGGGCAATGAAGGACTGCACCGCTTCGAACCACGAGCGTGACTGGACGGCAGGTGCGGCGGCAGGTGCGACATTGAACCGGCGGACGAGGTCATTGAGCAGTTCCGCAGGAACTTCAGGAGCGCGCTCAGTGGCATGAAGTTGCAAGCTCCCGGCGAGGAGATCTCTCGTTGCTGCAAGGTTCTGTGGAAGTTCGGAGTTCATAGCTACCGCTCCAATCGCAAATTCGATGGGTGGATTTTCAATTTATTAAATGATGTCGAAGTTTTTCCAAAGCAGTCTCGACCAGCTCGCTGAGAACCCGCCGCCGGGTGGAGCCGGAGACGCCTGCCTTGATCTCGAACTTGGCGCAAAAAGCATCATCACCGATGAGATCCTGGATCGTCGCTGACTGGTTCACGTAGAGCGTGAAAATCAGCTCCCACTCTGCCGGAGTGAGTGCTTCCTGGCACTCCTTGTAGATTCGCTCAAAGGTGATGTTTTGCGGATCCGCTGAGCTGTCATCGAACTGCATTCCGTGCTCGGGATTGTCAGTCAGCGCGTTCAGGCTGTCGCCAGTGTTTGGCTGATTTTTGAGGGCACCGCGGCGGCGATACCAGTCGATGGAACGAAAGCCGACGATCCGCGCGTGCAGCGGAATGAGTTCCTCAAACACCGTCGGATCGAGAATCGGCGATCTTCCACTGCCCTCCCGCTCACGGACGAGTTCGACGAGAGTGTCGTTGAAAACGTCTTCCGCGTCAGGTCCTTTGATTCCCTTGCGGGTCAGCGTGGCAAGGGCGAGCGGACGCAAAACGGTGGGCAAGCGATTCCACTCCGAATCGAAAAATCCTTTCGCCGGATCGCGTCGTTGAAGGCGGTCAAGGTTGAGATTCTGGTCGTAGCGCCGGTCTTCAGGATCGTGATGAAGTTGGTGGTTGGACTGTTCCCGTCGTTCCCGCGCGACCATCTGCCGAGTGGCTTCGGCCGCTTCTTCGAGAGCCCGAGCGGTGAATTCTGCTTCCGTAGGGAACTCGCTGTAGTCGAGCGAAACGTTGCGAATTATCTGCTCCGCTATCGCCGCGGCTTGATCCTCGGAAACAAGAACTCCTTCGATCGGGCGGCGAGCGCGATGCCAGCAAGCTGTCCAGCAACGCTGAAGCTGTTCATGTTTCATGGATGACGCCATAGTCCGGGGGCGGCACCACATAATCCCAAGCTGGAGTTATTTGCAAGAAACTTGGTTAATAAGCATTGATTTTTTAAAAAATCTGATGACCTGACTGCGATTGAAATGTGCCGAGGATTGAGATCTTAAAAGTTCTCCATTCTTTGCATCCCAAAATCTCCGCGCCGCGCAATCAGGGGGACGGACTGACGACCTCGATCCGTGCAAAGCATGAAGGACCGTCTGCTGGGAAACTCGCGGTCAGGTAGGCACGCCCGTTTGTGGTCGATTTCATCAGCTCGCCCTTTGGAACCACCCAGCTCGAGAGGCCGGACGAGCACCGGATTTGCCACGTGTAGCCGTTTCGCAGGACAAAAGGGTTGTCTCCGTCAAAAAGGTCGCTCGCGATGGAGAACTTGAACTGGATTTTTTGATCGTCGGAGAGAGAAATCTCAGGACCTTGAGGCATTTCTTGTGGTGTTCCGTGGAAGATGCCGAGGATGTCGGGAACCCCTTCGCTGTTGGTATCCGGTGCAGGGAGGGGGAGAGTGGCTTCCAAATTCGACGCAGGAATTGGAATCGGAAGACCATTTGAAGCGCTTTGCAGCTCCCAGGTGAGCGAAATGGTTTCTGGGGTTACCAAACCATCCGGAGCGACATCCGGAGCGGTAAAGGTGTTGTCAGGCGGCACGATGGAACGAAGAAGCCGTAGTCCGGCGGCAGAGATCTCTGCTGCGGCCTTTAACGAACTTTCAATGCCTGCCGGCGTGTGGGTGGGGCTTGCGGAAAGCTTGGCCAAGACTGCACCGGTTACAAGGGCCGCTGCGGGACTGGTGCCGTTCATTGATACAAAATCGGAGGTGGCGCTTTCACTGCGGGTGCGGACATCGACACCTGGTGCAAAAAGATCCACAGGCACTCCAAAATTTGACTCGGCGAATTTAAAATCGCCGAGATCGGAGGCTCCCACGCAGATCACGCCGTTTTTGATGCCGTGCGATGAGGGGACGATACCAGAAGCGTCTTGATTGATATTGCCTGCTGACAAGACGACTGGAATCCCCGCCGAAAGAGCGGAGTTGATGGCGTTGGTTAGAATTGCGCTCTCTGCTGCGGTCGCGGCGGATGAAGTTGCGATGCAGATAACAGACCTCATCATGTCTGCACCTTCCGCGTCCCTGTGGTGCTGAACTGCCTGTAGGACCGCTAGGCCAAGCTGAGAAATCGTGGTGGTTGCGCTAGGGTAGATGTCGTAATTGACCACATGGATCGGTGTGCCTGGTGCCACGCCGGTTTCGATTCCGGAAATGAGCGAAAGCAGTTGGGTGCCATGGGCGCGCGGGGTGGAAACATTCGGGTCGTTGGCACCACGAATTAGATAAGGACCCTCAAAAGTAAGGTTGGGGTTGGCATCGACAAAACTTTGGGCGTTCGACACCGCAGTATCGATGAGGTAGAGCCGGACCGGAGTCGTGGTGGCCGGGTAGCAATAGGTGCTCGCAGCCGAGAACCCTTGCCCGACCCGATTCAAAGCCCAACCGGCGTCTGCATTCACACCATCAGGATGCAGAACAACTTCTTCGGCTAGGGCCGAAGAGATCATCGCTGCCTGGAGGCAGAAAAGTGACGCCAGAAACCTGTGGGATAAGTGCCTCATTTCAAATGGGATCGGTTCGCAGGGATCGTGGCGACCCTAAGCGACCTCGCAGTAAAATTTGCTGAAAATTTCATGAACCGTTTATCCGAGGCCTATTACAAACTCGATGATCTGTTGGGAATGGAACCCGTTGCGTGAAAACAACTGCCCACCTCTCAGACAGACGACCCGGCCAAGCGTTCAATGCTCGCCCCCGTTATTTTTAAAAATAAGCGAGTTAGGGACAGTCTCGCGGTGGACAACTCAGAACGAGCCAAGGCGAAACGTGCCAATCGACCGCTCTTTTCGGTAGAAATTCCACTCAGGCAGACCACTGGATTTCGCACGCCACCATTTCGGCGTCCCGAGCATTCAGTGACTTTTTATAATAAATCTGCTCGGGGTGATTTTACAATTTCCCGTTTTTTGCCCGAAAGCGGCTGATGAAAAACAGCAGAAGCGGAAGTGCGGCAAGCAGGCTGAGCCAGGTCATTTTTGGCGCGGCTGGCAGCGGGGAGGCGACAATGGAAGGGCCCACCGCGAGCGGAGAATTCTGGCTGAGGACGAAAGGCGCGTAGCGGAGCACGGCGAGTTCGAAATCCCCGTCGGTCGGGGCGTTGGAAAGAAATTCACCCTGCGCTTGCCAGAGTGCCTGGGCCGGGCGGTCGGAACTCAGGGCGAGTTGGTAGAAGCGTTCCATGAATCCGGGAGTCGAATCATCGGACACTGGCCACAGGGCGACGACGATTTCCCGCGCTCCGGCGAGTGAAAATGCCCGGCGCAGCCCTAGCAGCCCCTCCCCGGAAACGGGTGTGCCTGCCCCGGATTCGCAGGAGGAAAGCGTCACTAATCTCGTCTGGCGAAGCGGTAGCCGGGCGATTTCTGTGGGGAAAAGCAGATCGTCGTCATCCGCGAGACGCGGGCTGTCTGCGTCGCGCTGGGCACCTTCGTAAAGCACGAGTCCTCCGGCGAAGAGCAGGTCGGACCGCTCGTCGAAATCAATCGGCATTCCCGGGGCGGATTGGTCGGTGTGGAGAAAGAAGGCGTGGCAGCCGAGGTGCAGCACAGACGGCGGTGCGGAAAGCTGGCGGAGGGTGGCTTCGCTCGCCTCGGAGCCGCTCAGGAACTGCGAGCCGCCGGGCGCGAGAGCGCGGAGTTTTTTTGCTTCGAGCCGAGTGCCGGGCATGGGAGCAAGATCGGCAAGAAGCGAGAGTAGTGGATCAGCATCGTCCTTGATGGTGGCTGATTTCGGGAAATCCGAAACGGTGAGAACGGTCCAAGGGCTTCCGGACAGCGATCCGGCGGGCGGCGAATCGACCAGATCGCGACCGCTGGTCACCGTGGTGACTTGAAGCAGCCGGGTGCTGAGAGGTCGGTTTTCCCGATCCAGCAGCGCGGAAAGTGGTAGGAAATGAAGTCGGCTGTCCGGCGAGAACGCGATGTGGTCAGTGCCGCCGGGGATTTGCAGGGGTTCCCAGAACTCGCGCTCGAGGGCGCGGAGGATGCCGCGCATTTTCAACGGCGGAGCGGGTCCCGTGTCGCCAGCCAGCGCGGCGGAATGCCAGCGAAGCCGTTCGTGGAGAGCTTCGAGCCACTTCTCCAAGCTCTCATCCGTGCCTAGCAAAACCCATTTCGGCGGGCCAGATGGAAGGATCACGATGGCTCCGTAGCGAATACCTTGCGAAAGGGTGCTGGTGGTGAAGCGGCAGGTATCGACGAAGGCGGATCCCGGCGGCAGCGTGGACTGGATGTCCCGCCATGTGGGACGGGTGACGGGTTCCTGCGCGGCGAGCATGGCGTCCAGCAGGCGTGCCTTGGTGGCGATGAGAACATCCGCGATGAGTTCTGCGTCGCCAGTGGCGGCGGGGAGCGAGACGAGGTCGAAGCGTTCGAGGAAGTTTAGGCGCTCGTTTTCAGTGCCTTCGCGGATTAAACGGTCGAGAAGATCGAGACCAGTGTGGGTGGCACGGACGATGTGTTCCTTCGCGTCGGGGGATCCGGCTAGCAGCGAGTTCTGGGCGAGGTTGCGCTCGGTTTCCGCGACGCGCAAATGGGTCGCGGGAAGATGTTTTGCTTGAAGGGCTGCGGCGCGTTCGAGGTGAATGCGGGCCGCCGGATAGTCGCCGATTGCTTGCTCCGCCACGCCCAGGTTGTTCAGTGGCCCAATGAGGCCGGGGTGATCGGGGCCGGAGCTGGCCTCAAGCATCGCTAGGGATTCCTGAAATGTGGATTTCGCGATTTCCGGCTCGCCTTGGGAGAGGGCGATGGCTCCGAGGTTGTTTAAATAGGGAACTGCCCGGATTGGGTTCTCGGCGAAGAGTTCTCGCGCTTCCTCCGCGACGGCTTCGGTTCCCTCGCGGGCCTCGGCGATTTTCCCCAGTCGCAGTTCGCTGAGTGCGAGCTGGCTTTTTAGGGAAAGCCTCAGTTCTCGATCGGCGAAGGGGAGTGCGAGTGCTTGTTGGAAAATCGACGCAGCGCGGGAGTGGCTGCCAAGCGTGTGATAAAGACGGCCGCGGTGGGCGCCGAGGCGTGCGCGGAAATCGGAATCGTCCACCGGGGTGGCGGATTCGGCTTGGTCCAGCAACGGCGCGACTTCCGGATACCTTCCCTGGTAGAGGAGGTTCAGCGCGAGGTGGTCGAGGGTGGCGGCAAGTTTCGAGCTTGCGGCGGCTTGCTGGCGGATGGCGAGCACCTGGCGAAGTAGTTTTTCGGATTCCTCCAAATCGCCCAAGTCTTGGAGAGCCAGGGCCTTCGCTTCGAGCGCATCTGGTAGCTGCTCCGGCGCATACGTGGTCAGTAAATCGCAGGCTGTCGTGAGATGATCGAGAGCTTCCGCTGGTTTTCCGGCCTGGCGCTCGACCATGCCCAGCGCTTGGAGACTGACGGCGAGTTCCCGCGCGGTTGCGGGGATCGGTCGTTGATTCCACTCCTCCTGCCAATCGCTGACCAATGTTTCCAGCTCCGCCTCCGCAGCATCGAGCTGCGACAAGTCCAGCGCACGAGCCTGAGTCCAGGAAAGCGCGACTACCGCTGCGAGAACGCGGGAAAATTGCAACGGAAAGCACATGCGGAATCGGGCTGGAGAAACTCTGTCGGTGTGAAATATAAATTTTTTCACAAAATTTGGAAATCGTTAATTTCAACTGCGATTGGAGTGAGGATGACAAGCTTCACCCACATCGCCCCATCCCACTCAGACCAAACTCCGGGGGGAGTTCGGACGGGATCGGCGAAGAAGTTCTGCGGGTCATCAACAAGTTGCTGTGAACGAAATACGGACGCCGGGGGGCATCCAAATTTCTGACACTTCGTCGTGCTATTAGGTCCCTATACCTCATCAGGCCGAAATTCGCTATCTCCGGGGGGAAGTAGCCGAGTTTCGGCCTGAATGCTTTTTCAGGAGCATGCCTGCCGATCCATTTCCGCACTTCCGTCCGGTACGATTCGAGCTAAACTCCGCCCATGATTGGCCGTCGCCAGCTCCTTGCTCTCGCCACCTGTATCCTCGCCACATCCGGCTGCTCTGAAAAATCCAGCACCACAGGAACCGGTGCGGTGCTGCGAGTGGGCATGGATTTGAGCTACCCGCCCTTCGAGATGCAGGATAAAGCGGGCAATCCCGATGGAGTCGGAGTCAGACTTGCAGAGGCACTCGCCGCGCATCTCGGCCGCCCGCTGAAAATCGTGCCCATGGAATTTTCCGGCCTCATTCCCGCGCTCAAGACGCGCAACGTCGATCTCATCCTCTCATCAATGACCGCCACCGACGAGCGCCGGGAGTCGATTGATTTTTCCAATCCCTACGCCTTCACCGGACTTGCGCTGTTAGTGCGGAAGGACTCCGACATCCAGTCGATCGAGGATTTGAAAAAACCCGGTCGCATGATCACCGCCAAGACAGCAACCACCGGCGAGACCTGGGCGATCAAGAATCTCCCCGGAGCGAAACGCATGGTCTTCGAAGATCAGACCGCCTGCGTGATGGAAGTCGCCCAAGGCCGGGCGGATGCCTTCATCTACGACCAGCTTAGTATTTACGAATACGCCGAGGCGAACCAAGAAACCACCCGTGGCTTGCTGTCACCCTTCGTCGAGGAGTCCTGGGCCATCGGGATCGCCAAGGGCAACGAAGCACTCCGCGGCCAGGTGAATGCGTTCCTCGACGAGTTCCGCAAGCAGGACGGCTTCGCAAAACTCGGTGAACGCTATTTACAGAAACAGAAAAAGTTCCTCGAAGCCGCCGGTGTCCCGTTCATCCTCCGCTAGATGATGCGCCGCCCGCTGCTTGCCAACTGTCTCGTCGCCCTCGCGCTGGTGGTGCTCTTCGGCTGGTTGTGCACCACGGTGTTCGCCGTGCTCGGCATGCAGACGGATTGGTCGAAGGCGTGGGAATACCGTGAAACGCTCTGGCGCGGGTGGTTGATGACGCTGCAAATTTCCCTCGCGGCGCTGCTAGGCAGTATTTTCTTCGGCCTGTTATTCATGCTTGGCCAGCGCTCGCCGCTGGTGGTGGTGCGCTGGACCTGCCGAGCGTTCCTCGAATTCGTGCGCGACACGCCGCTGTTGGTGCATCTGTTATTCGGTTACTTCGTGATCTTCGCGCCACTCATCTCGCGACCGCTCGGCGAGCGAGGATTCGATGACAAGCTGATCATCGGCATCCTGCTTCTATCGGTCTTTGAAGGTGCCTATCTGGGAGAAATCTTGCGCGGCGGCGTGGAGAGCATCCCGCGGACACAGTGGGAATCTGCCAGAGCGGTGGGCTTCAGCCGGTTCCAAGTTTACCGCTATGTGATCTTTCCCCAAGCGCTGCGGCGGGTGCTGCCAGCCATGGCTGGCTTGTTCGTCTCGCTGATCAAGGACTCGTCGCTGCTCAACGTCATCGGCGTGGCGGAGTATTTCTATAACACCAAGAATTT
>JBOFET010000069.1:0-3217 GCA_051648225.1 Luteolibacter sp. | reverse complement strand
CCGCCGCTCAGGCGGGCGAGATTTGGCAGGCCTTCGTAGCGGAGTCCACGCAGGGGCTTTCGACGGCTCCTCCGTTTCTCTGCCAGCCGACGCTCAACAAAGCCGCCTTCGCTCCTGTGGCCTTCCCTCCGGTGGGAGGGCCGCCTGCCATTGCCGCTATCCTGTCTGCGGCGTGGGCCAAGTTCATGCTCGGCACGGTGTGGACGGTGCCTGCACCGGTTCCGCCCTTTTCGGCCATCACGACCGTGACTCCGAATCCTGCGACCATTGCCGCCGCTCAAACCGTTCTCTTCGCGGGGCTGGTCGCGGAGTTCCTGGTTCTGCCTCCGCCGGGTCCGGCGGGGCTCAAGATCAAATCCCTTGCGCTCGGCACTCTGTTTTACACGGCCACGCTCTCAAGCGGGGTGCTGCTCACGGGGCTGGGCATCGGTGCGCCGCCGCCGCCCTTGGTGCTCCCTCACCTCACGCTCTAGGAGCTTAGGCTCCGAGAACCTTCTTGATGGGCAGGGCGGTTTTGCGGATGCGATCGAGGATGGGAGCCATTTCGGCAATCCGTTTCGCTGTCGGCTTTTCCTCCCGTGTGATCCACCGTGAAATCGTGGTTGCCGAAAGTCCGAAGTAGCTTGCCAGACGCGTGGTTGAACGCCCGACGCGGTCAAAGGCCTCGTCCATCTCTCGGTAGAAGGCTTCAAGGTCGCCTTCGTATTTCTTTGTGAGGGGCTTCTTTGGAACGGATTCGGTCAGCCGAGCTTGAGCCAGAGCTATAGGCGGATCGATCCGGGAGAGAACGGTGAAGCCGCTTGTCTCCCTCGGAGTCGCGTTGACGATCTCTTCGACCTGCTGCTCGTCGCATTCGGAAAGGTACTCAGCGGTGATTCTCTCTAGAGCCTCCACCAGTGGGCAGAACTCGTCTTTTTCCGAGATGCGTTCAGGCTCTAGGAGTTCAGTTTTTTTTTCCGGGACCAAAGGGCTGGACTCCTTGGAGCCTTCCTCCGCAGGAGCGGGAAGGGCGAGGGTTGTGATGGCACGAATCCTCTGAGCGTACTCGTTCACAGCGTCCTTGCGGTCGCCCTTGAGACTTCGAAAGGTCTTTTGACAGTCCTCGAGGAGGCGTGCGCGATCGGTGGGGTTGATGTATTCATCCAGGAATATTTTGCCGGTCGTGGAGTACAGATTCGCCATCTGGAAATGGATGTTCGTTTTCGGCCGAGCCATGGGGACCTCCTGAAAGATGAAAGAAAGGAATCCTTACAGGCTATCAGTGCGGGCAGAGGTTCGTGCGTGACGCTGAAAAAAGAAAAGCCCCAAGGGAGTGACTCCCCTGGGGCGGCAACCAACCTACTGCGTGGGGTCAGTAGAGATACTTCGTGCAAGTGATGGTCTGCTTGAAGAACTCGAAGTTGGCTTTGTCGGGGTCCATGTAGCGGACTTCGACCGACTCTGTGGCATTGACGAACTTGAAGTTGAGGTAGCCGCCGTTGTCGGCTCCGGCTTCGTCGCCGATGATATTCACCCAACCCTCTGTCGCTTCTGTCGTGCCGTTGGGAGCCATGGCGTTTCCTTCCATTGCGGGACGGAAGCCGTTGGCAAGCCAAGTTTTGGCGCGCATGAACCGGTCGCCGTTGTCCATCTCCCAGAGGTGGTATTGGAGGCGGTCTCCGAAGGTCGTGGTGTCGCCTGCGACGGTTGCGGACTTGACCGCTTCGCACATGAACCACTTCTTGATCTTGCCGCCGCCCGAGCCGGTCGCGCCCGTCGCGCCTGTGGCACCCGTGGCTCCGGTCGCGCCTGTGGCACCTGCCACACCCTGAACGCCTTGGCTGCCTTGAGCACCGGTTGCGCCCGTGGCTCCCGCGACACCCTGGGTGCCGTTGCAGACGTGCCAGTCAGAACCGATTTGCGCTTCGCCCGCGTCGGCGACTTGGTTGTGGTTGTGGTCATGGAAGAGGCGGAAGATGGTTCCGCCCGTCGAGCAGGAAGCGAAGGCTGCGGCAGATTGGACGACTTGGAGGCCTGTGCTCATGCCGCGCGCTCCGGTTCCACCGGCAAGGCCGTTGCAGAGGATATGGCCGTCGCCGCGCTCTTCACCGAGGTCAAAGAGGCCGTTCGCGTTCTTGTCCGAGAAGGCGAAGACCCGCTTGCCTCCGTTTGCGCACAGAGGGGAGGCCACCGAGATGTCCTCAAAGGTGAGGCCCGAAGCGAGCCCAGTGGCTCCGTCTTTGCCGCGCACGTCCACACCCGACCACTTGCCCGCATCGCAGGTCACGAACTGTCCCAGGGCCTTCACGTAGGCGAGTTGGCCTTCCAGTGAGGGTTCGCAGGTAGGCAGGTCACCGATGTCACCGACGAGCTTTGCGCCTTGGAAAGGAGCCGGAGCTGCGGAGGCGGTGCGGGCCTGTGCGAGTGAGGGAGTCTTTTGATCGGCCTGGATGGATTGGGCGCTTTCGGTGGCTTGAGCGGACTGGGCAGCGGGAGCGGCTTCGGGTCCGCAGGCGGTGTTGAGAGCGGCCAGTGTGAGAGCGGAAGCGAGGGAGAGTGCTTTCATGGTGTCGGTTCCTTCCATCTGTGCGTTGGTTGCTCGGGAAGGACTGTTCCTTCCCTTACTTGCTTATTCGGTGGGGATGGATGGACCTTGAGGGGTTTTTTTGGGTTTTCTTTTAGGCGCAGTCAAATTCAATGCTTAGGTGAAGTTGAATTTGACTGCACGGCATGTGGAGCAGAGGTTGGTTGCCAGTTTCTGGTCGGAGTGTGTTGTTTTGATATGCGGAAGCTGCGGTGTTTTGTGTTTTTTAGGGCCTTGGGATTGACGCCAGGGCAGAGGCAGGTATCTAAAACACAGACGAGAACAGGAGGGCTATCCATGCCACGCAGCACAAATGACATCCGTAAGGCTCAGGAACTTGAGCGACTTGCGCAGGCCTACCGCAACCGCGAGGCTTGGCAGCATGAGGCTTCCAGGTTTGGGGGTTACCCCATCCGTCACCTTGATGGCGCGCGTGTGGAGTTCGCGCGGGTGTGCTTCCGCATTGATATGGAGTCACGTGATTGGCTTCAGACCCACGCCTCGGCAAGGGGACAGTCCCTCAATATGTTTCTCAACGACGTCCTGGCGTTCACGCGGCGTGAGAAGGCGGGAGTGGCCATCCCTCGGCACTTTGAGCAGTTCTACCCTGACAAGGCCGTGTGCTGATGGCAGTGAAAAGAAAGAGACGCGAAC
>JBOFET010000068.1:0-1962 GCA_051648225.1 Luteolibacter sp. | reverse complement strand
TTCGGCCTTATCGAAGTGACAATGCCGTAACGGCTCACGCAGGTTGAAACGAAAAAGCCGGACGGGGCGAACTCGTCCGGCTTTGGTGTGAACTCGTGGCGACCGGTGGTCGCCACTCCGTTTAGTCTTCCTGACCTGGGCTCCAGTCTTCGGAGGCCGCAGCAGCGAGGTTGAACGCTTGCTCGAGGCCGACCATCTCGGAGGAGGGGCGGAGGGACTCGAAGCTGGCGCTTTCCTTTTTGAGGTCGGCTTCGCTGTAGTTGACCGCCTTGATGGAGAGACCGATGCGGCGCTCGACTTTGTCCACCTTGATGACGCGGGCTTCGATTTCTTCGCCGACCTTGATGATGTCTTTGACCTTTTCCACGTGGTCTTCGCTGAGTTGCGAAATGTGGATGAGGCCGTCGATGTCACCGTCGAGGCTGATGAAGGCGCCGAAGGACGCGATCTTGGCGACGGTACCCTTGACGAGGTCGCCGACCTTGAAACGGGTGTCGATGAGGGACCATGGATCGCCTTCGGTTTGCTTGATGCCGAGGGAGACGCGTTGGTTGCCCTTGTCGATGGCGAGCACGATGGCTTCGACTTCGTCGTTCTTTTTGAGAACTTCGGACGGGTGGTTGATCTTGCGGGTCCAGGACATGTCCGAGACGTGGATCATGCCGTCGATGCCTTCTTCGAGCTCCACAAACGCACCGTAGGCGGTAAGGTTGCGGACCGGGCCCTTGATGGTGGCGCCGACCGGGTAGCGGAGTTCGATTTCATCCCATGGGTTGGAATCGAGCTGACGCACGCCGAGCGAGATTTTCTGCTCTTCGATGCTGATGCCGAGGACGACGGCTTTGATTTCCTGACCGATCTCGAGCACATCCGACGGACGGGTGATGCGCTTGACCCAGCTGAGTTCGGAAACGTGGACGAGACCTTCGACACCCTTTTCGATTTCGATGAAGGCACCGTAGGGAAGGAGCTTGGTAACGCGACCCTTGACGTTGTGGCCGATGGGGTATTTCCGCTCGATGTCTTCCCAAGGATTCTCGGACGTCTGCTTGAGGCCGAGGGAAACGCGCTCTTTCTCGCGGTCCACGTCAAGGATGACGACATCCACGGATTGGCCGATGTGAAGCAGCTCGGAAGGATGGTTGATGCGGCCCCACGACATGTCGGTGATGTGGAGGAGGCCGTCCATGCCTGCGAGATCGACGAAGGCGCCGAAGTCGGTGATGTTCTTGATCGCACCGGTGACCTTGTCGCCGATTTTGACGGAGAGGAGGAAAGTCTGACGTTGCTCGGAGCGCTCGGCTTCGATGACTTCGCGGCGGGAGAGGACGATGTTTTTGCGCTCGTCGTTGACCTTGACGATTTTGAACTCGTAAACGTTGCCGACGTATTCGTTGAGGTCCTTCGGTGGGATGATGTCCACTTGTGAACCGGGAAGGAAGGCTTCGACGCCGACGTTGACGGTGAGGCCGCCTTTGACGACGGACTTGACCTTGCCGCGGACGAGGCCGCCGTCTTGGAAGACTTTGACGATCTTTTCCCAGTTTTGTTTGTGGGCGGCCTTTTCCTTCGAGAGGACGACCATGCCCTCGTCATTTTCAAGGCGCTCTAGGAGCACTTCGATTTCGTCGCCGATTTCGATTTCCTCATCCTCGAACTCGTTCGATGGGATGGCTCCTTCGGATTTGTAGCCGATATCGACTAGAACGACTTGGGGGCGGATTTCAAGAATCGTGCCCTTGACGATCGATCCTTCGCGGAATTCGCGGAATTTCGAATCGATCAGGTCGTTGAGTGCCTCGTTGGTGGGTTCCGCACATGCGTAAGCCATAATGGTATTTGGTTTGGGGTTGTGTTAGTTGGTTTCGTTTCCTTCCTGCGATTGCCCCGGAGGATAAAACTGACAGACACCGGGGCGCCAACCGTCTGCCAGTAGAAAGAAAAACGGACGCCGAAACTACC
>JBOFET010000067.1:0-1299 GCA_051648225.1 Luteolibacter sp. | reverse complement strand
AAGAAACCCTTCCGCCGCGGTGAGCCGGAAGGCATGCGTGGCGGGTGGAATGTCGGTTAGGGGAAGAGCGTGGGTTCGGGACGAGACCGCCGAGCACCCTCATCGTTCAAGCCATTCCCTTCCGCAGATCCCTCAAGCTCCATAAAGCACGGCTCGCGGGCGTGGCGTCTCCCTTCAGTTTCCTTGCTCCATCCTTGCGCCCTGGTCCAAAGCGATCCCGCGCACGGGCAAAGGCTTCGTTCACAAATTCCTTGCTGCCGATCACCGCACCGTCCGTGAAATACCGAATTCGACAACGCAACATCTTCGCGGTACCCAGATCCTTCAAGGCCGTTTCGTTGTCTTCGCTTTCCAGTAGCTCCGCAGTGTTCTTCGTCATTGTAGCGGCGGTCTGTGGCCGTCGCTGGTTTTCCCCTCGACCGGGTTTCTTACCGAGTGCAAGCCCCATCAAGCGCCGATACAACCGCGAGACTTCCTGCCATTTCTCAGCATCGAATCCCACGCCCTGATCGCAAAAATAAGCCCGCACCAAGCCCTCACGCGCCTTCTTGCCATTTCCCTTGTTTCCGCCGCCCACCGCTTCGCCATAACTGCTCCACCGATGTTCAGCCGGGTCTTTCACCATCCCAGCGCGCACCGGATTCAAATCGATGTAGGCGGAAATCGTTCGTGCCGCCACGCCGTCTTCCACAATCACGCTCTTGAACCGATCCTCCCACAGCGTCCCGGTGCGGGAATGCGCGCGGTTGAACCACTGGGTAAAGCGTTGCAGCAGCCCCTTCATGAATTCGCCCAAATCCTGCATGCGGTAGGTGAAACGTTTGTGAATCGCCTCCATCGCCTCGTCCATTCCGCTGTCGCTCGTGTAATCCGCTATCCTCGCATCCGCCAATTCCTTCGCCACGCCCGCCACGAAAGCCTCGCTGTAAATCGCCGACAGTCGCTTCAACAGTTCCTCATCCGAAAGCCCGGCTTCGGCCATCGGCGGAACCTCTAGTAGAACATGAAAGTGGTTGTCCATCAGGCAGTAAGAAAGCGCCCGACAGCCCGTGAAATTTTCCTGCATCCGCATCAAGGCCCGGAATTTCTCCTTCTCTTCCGTTCCCAGCACAAACCGCCGGTCCACCACGCGGGAAATCACATGGTAAAGCACCGGTTTCCCAGCGGATTCCCGCCACTTAGCCAGCCACCGCGCTTTTCTGCTCATGGGAAACACCTACCGGGGCGGAGGAGGGATGGCAAGAAAAGACTCTGATTAAAGGCCCGTCCCTTTGTCATGCTTTTCTTTTCGAAGGGATG
>JBOFET010000066.1:0-1387 GCA_051648225.1 Luteolibacter sp. | reverse complement strand
GTGCAGGTTGGACCCAAAGTCGATGAAAACTCCACCCGCAGCAGCCGCGAGTTCCTCCTAAAGCATGTGCAACTGGATTGAAATAAATGGGTTGCGCCCATTGGCCGCGTCTTTCGATTTCCATCTTCCCAAACCAACTCATTCTGCCAGATTCCATGCACGGTTGAAAAAGCCGTTTCCCAACACCTAACCCCAGAAACACCACTCCCCATGGACGACCGCAATATCCGCCGCTTCGAGCGCGCCACCCGTGTTCAAACCTTCGGCCGCGATCATGTTGCCGACATCGCTGCCGACAGCCGCGCCGCCGAACTCTTCACCGAGCTCGATCCCATCATCCTCGCCCTCGAAAAAGCCAACGTCGGCCAGCTCCGCACTCCAGTCGGCAAGCCCGACCTCATCAAAGCCCTCTCCATCGACTTCAAAGACATCGCCCGCACCGCCCGCGCCATCAAGCTCGACGAGCCCGCCTTCGACGACGCCCCCTACCGCCACCCCGGCACTAACGTGGAAATCCCCGTCACCACCCACGCGGACTCCCTCCTCAAGCTCCTCGAAGACGCCCCCGCCGACACCCCCGCCCAACTCACTGCCAAGTCCGCCCTCCGCGCCAAGTTCGTCGCCTACGAACTCCCCGCCGACTTCGTCGCAGACCTCCGCGCCGACCGCGCCGCCCTCGCCGCCTGCAATTCCGGCAAACAAAGCGACAATAGCGAAGGCGTCGAAAGCACCTCCGCCATCGACACCCTCCTCAGCGAGGCCCAAGCCGTCATCACCCGCCTCGACGCCGCCATCCAAAACAAATACAGCCGCGTCCCCGACAAGCTCGCCGCTTGGAAAAGCGCCTCCCGCACCGAGCGCCCCGCCAAGAAACAAAAGCCGGACGATAACACCCCGCCGCCCACAGTCTGAATAAGGAGTGGGGACACTCTTGTCCCCACATTTCCCTCCACCCATGGGAACCGCCCGCATCAAGCCACCGACAAAACTGCCAAAATAAAGTCTGATGAAATACCGCCTCAGCATCAGCGAAGCCGCCATCGAGCAACTTCGCGCCCTGCCTAGGGAACTGCGGCGGAACATCGGCTTTAGAATCGAGAGCCTCTGCGAAGACCTCCAAGGCGATGTGAAAAAGCTCAAAGGCTCGCCGCCGCGCTACAGACTCCGCGTCGGCGGATACCGGATACTTTTCACGCTAGCCGGGCAGGTCATCGAGGTGTATGCAGTCAAAGACAGAAAGGACGTTTATGAGTAATGACGCAGTCATTGAAAAAATAGAAATGCTCACCCGCACGGTGAGATTACTGGAGACCCGCGTGGAAGAACTCGAAACCCACGAGGACCTCAGGGATCTTGAAAAAGCCATCGTCGAGAACGGCGGCAAACC
>JBOFET010000065.1:0-10765 GCA_051648225.1 Luteolibacter sp. | reverse complement strand
GTTGCTGGCGGAAAATCTCCGGAGCTACCGCCGCGTCAACGGCCGCATCGTGGTCGCGCTGAGCGCCATCGCACGGAACAAGCTGACGCCGCCGCACCTGCTCCAGACGCTGCTGGAGCATCCGGCACCGCAGGTCCGTCTGGCGGCTCTCGGAAATCCCTCGACCCCCGCTCCGGCGAAAACCGCGCGCCTCGCTCCGGCGCTGGAGGCTGCGGCGGCCAGCTCTGCGCTTGGCTCCCGGCTGTGCGCCCTTTCCCACCCGCAGACTTCCCATGCCACCCTCCGCGCGACTGCTTGGAAGGGGCGTTGGGCGGAGCGCTTCGCCATCACCCAGAATCCCGCCGCCCCTCGCGATGTGCTCGCCGCCCTCACGGAGGACTCGAACCGTGCCGTGTCCGATGCCGCACGGGCCGCTTTCCGCGAGCGTTTTCCAGACGCATTTCTCAATCAATCCTCATGACTCCCGAAGACCTCACCACCTATCTTGGCGCGCTCGTAGCCCATGAACTCAAGCTCAGCGCCATGATCTGGGGGCCTCCCGGGATCGGGAAATCCAGCATCGTCGCCCAGATCACCGCTGCTCGCGGGTTGGATTTCATCGATCTACGGCTTTCCCAACTCGCGCCCACCGACCTGCGCGGCCTGCCGGTGGCGTCCGACAATGTTTCGCGCTGGCTGCCGCCGGATTTCCTCCCCCGCGACGGGCGCGGCGTGCTTTTCCTGGATGAGCTGAACCTCGCCCCACCGACCATGCAGGGGATGGCCCAGCAGCTCATTCTGGACCGCCGCGTGGGCAGCTACGTGGTGCCGGAAGGTTGGTTCATCTGGGCGGCGGGAAATCGGAAGGAGGACCGCGCGTCGGTTTTCGACATGCCCGCGCCACTGGCCAATCGCTTCCTGCACTTGGATGTGGAACCGCACTGGGAAAGTTTCAAGAGCCACGCCATCGCCGCCGGGGTTCACGAACAGATCATCGCCTTCCTCGCCTTCCGCCCGGATCTGCTGCACAAGCTGGATGCCCAGCGGCCCGCCTGGCCCTCGCCGCGGTCGTGGGAAATGGCTGGCCGACTGCACACTGCCGGGCTGGACATCGCGCCTGTCGTCGGTCTCGCTGTCGCATCGGAATTTCTCTCCTACATCGAGCTTTATCGGTCACTGCCGGAGCTGGAGCCCATTCTTGCCGGTGAGGAGAAAGCGGAATCCATCCCATTTCCTGCCGAGCCTTCCGCCCGCTACGCCGCCACCATCGGCCTCACCGTCCGCGCCCGGAACGCGGAGCGCGGCTACCGGGGCTTCAAGTGGCTCACTGCCAAGGCCCCGCCCGAGTGGATCCAGCTTTTCGCCGTGGACCTTTTCAAACAGATGCGCGCGCTCGGTAAAATGGGCGAGCTCGCCGGATACGTCGCGAAAGACGAGCAGCTCCGGCAGTTTCTCGCGGACTACCAGAAACTCCTCGCCACCGCATGAGCGATCCCGCCCTGCCGGAAACCGCCGAGGCGCTGCCCGATACCGAGCGGCTCATCAGCGGCTCCATGCTCCGGCTGCGCTCTCGCCAGCCGTTTCTCGCCGCGCTCGCCCTCTTCGCAAAATACAAGGTCACCCGCGAGGTGCCCACTGCTGCCACGGATGGCCTCACGATTTACATCAATCCAGACTTCTGGCAGCCGCTCACCCTCGCCGAGCAGGACGGCCTGCTCCTCCACGAGGTGCTCCACGCCGCCCTCGGCCACTGCCTGCGCCGGGGTGAACGCGATCCGCAGATCTGGAACATCGCCGCGGATATCGTCATCAATGGCATCATCCTCGCCCAGCCCGGAGCTGCACTGCCCAAGGGCGGCATGCGCGATGACCGGTTGGCGGAATTCAGCTCCGAGGAAGTTTATGAAATGCTCCAGCGCGATCTCTCGAAACTCCCACCCCTCGGCCTGGCAGATCTGCTCGAAGCCGCCCCCGGCAGCGGGGAGGGTGAGGAAGGCCAAACGAGCCGCAGCGCGATGCAGCGCGTGGCCATCGAGGGCCACTGGCGGCACGCCCTCCAGCGCGCCGAAACCCTCGCCCGGACCATCGGACAGGGAAACTTGCCCGGCGGACTCCGCCGTGAGCTCGACGCCATCGAGCCCGGCCGCCTCGACTGGCGGGCCTGGCTTTGGCGCTATCTGGTCCAGACGCCCACCGATTTTTCCGGCTTCGACCGCCGCTTCATCGGGCAGGGCTTGTATCTGGAAACGCTCCACGGCGAGAGCATCCGCGTCCACGTCTGCGTCGATACTAGCGGCTCCGTGAACAACGATCTGATGGCCCAGCTCCTCGGCGAAGTCCGTGGAATTCTTTCCGCCTATCCCCATATCCTCTGCGATCTTTATTACGCGGATGCCGCCCTTCACGGTCCGCACCGCCTCAGCACCCACGATCCCATTCCTCCCCCGGAAGGCGGCGGGGGCACGGATTTCCGCCCCTTTTTCAACCACCTCGCGGAACATGCCGATCCTGGAGAAACGGCGCTCGCCGTCTATTTGACCGACGGCTACGGGCCTTTTCCCGAGCAGGTTCCCGAACTGCCCGTCCTGTGGGTGGTCACCGCCGGCGGCCTCGCCCCGGAACGTTTCCCCTTCGGTGAAACCGTCCGGATGCTTGTTTGAAGGTGGAACGGACGCGGCGTGCCGGGGCTGGATTGCGATGGCGAGGATGAGGTGGTGGAGAGGCCATTCGTCGCCCCTCCTTAGCGGCGGCGCTGGCCTAGCAGGCAGGTGCTGAGGGTGGAAAGGAGCAGCAGGCAGGATGGCTCGGGGATGAAGGTCTCAGTCACGGGGCCGAAGGGGGCGAGGCTTTCCATCAAGTCATTTCCATCGACGAGTAGGTTCCGCCCGTTCGCGACTGGTGTGCCTGAGATGCCGACGGTGTAGTCGAAGTTGATGCTGCTGGTATTATTCACGGTGTAAATGGCTGCGACATCCGCCTGGGCGGCGGTG
Organism: Luteolibacter sp.; assembly: GCA_051648225.1. Taxonomy (GTDB): domain Bacteria; phylum Verrucomicrobiota; class Verrucomicrobiia; order Verrucomicrobiales; family Akkermansiaceae; genus Luteolibacter. The sequence goes on along the minus strand of JBOFET010000065.1, from coordinate 7,796 downwards.
AGCGTGGTGATGCCGCCCTGGCCGGGGATTTCCAAAGAGGCGCTGCCGCTGAAGGAGACTCCTGCTCCGGTGGTGATGACCAAGGCGCTGCTGCTGGTGACCGTATAGGTGCCTGGGGTGTAAACGGTCACCACATCATAGGTGCCTGCTCCACCATCGATATCAAAGAAGCCGAAGGCGAAGCTATAACTCCCGCCAGGGTTGTAGGGAGCAACAAAGCCATTTCCGCTTGTGGCATCCCACAGGGCGATGGTGATGTTGACGTTGGTGGTGTTAGCGGCATTGACGCGGATGTCGCCTAGGACGGAGCCGTTGTTTGTAGGAGTGAGGGAGGAGAAAGAGGTGGCCGCCGTCATGGTGGCATTGATGCCGGGGGCGACGGTGGCGTATTGCTGGGTGAGATTCCCGGCGGTGCCGAAGAGGGTGTTAGAAACAGCGCCGAAGTTCAGGGCGATGCTGGCTTGGGCGGTCGCGGCAAGAAGGAGGAGAGCTGCGGTGGTGGTGACGTGGTTTTTCATAACCTTGTGAGACTGCATGGAGGAGGCTTCGCAACAAGGAGGAAACGGACTGGTTCAGCTTGGATCCCGGTGACGAAATCGCCTCGTTTGCAGCGGGAGTTCGACGTTGCTCGATGAATCCAGCGGTTCGTGGAGAGCTCGGGTGGTGGGATTCCCTTGATCTGCGGGCGGTGATTTCCCACCTTCCCGCCGTGTCTGCGCCTGAACTGAAACCTATCGCTTTTTTCGCGCACGAGCGGGGTGATGCGAGGGTGGTGAAGCGCATCGTCGCGTTTCAGGACAAGGGGCGGAAGGTGCTTGGGTTCACCTTCCACCGGGAGCGCGACAAGCAGGACGTGCCGCCGGTGTGGGAGAATATCCACCTGGGCACCACCTATAACCGCCGCTACTTGCAGCGCTTGTGGACTTTTGCGAAATGCGCTGGCGTGCTGTGGTCGCGCCGCAAGGCGCTCGGGGGCTGCGGGGTGATCTACGTGGTGAATACGGACAATGCGGTGCTCGCGCTGCTAGGCCGGTTTCTCTCGGGAAGCCGGGTTCCCCTGGTGCTGGAGCTGGCGGACATCCAGCCGGTGATGACCGGAAGTGGAGGGGTTTCGAAACTCCTGCGGGCCGTCGAGCGGGCGGTGTTAAAGCGCTCGGCGATGCTGGTGACGACTTCGCCCGGCTTCGTGAGGGAGTATTTCCTGCCGGTGCAGGGCTACGGCGGGGAGATTTTTCTGTTGGAGAACAAGGTCTATCCGAGTGGCGGCCTGCCTGCCGCCGTGGCTCCGGACGATGGGCCGGTGAGTGGTGGGAAGCCGTGGGTGGTCGGTTGTTTCGGTGCGTTGCGCTGCCAACGGAGCATGGAGCTGATGCACGCGCTGGCATCCCGGTTAGGCGAGCGCGTCCACTTCGTCCTGCGCGGCTATCTGGCGGGGACCATCGCGGAGGATTTCGACGGGTTGCTGGGTGATTTGCCGAATTTCCAGTTCGGTGGCTCGTATTTCTATCCGGACGAGCTGGCGGAGATGTATGCGGAAATCGATTTCAACTGGGCCTTCGACATGAGCGATCCGAACGGAAACTCGGCCTGGCTGCTGCCGAACCGGATTTATGAGGGCGGCCTCTTCGGCGTGCCGGTGCTCGGGGCGAAGGAGACGGAAACCGGACGCTGGATCGAGCGGCAGCAGTTAGGGTGGACGTTCGCGGAGCCGTTGGAGGAAAATCTGACGAAGTTTTTCGAATCGCTGGAGACTGTGGAATGGCAGCGGGTGAAGGACCGCTGCGCGTCCCATCCGCGCGGCGATTTCACCGGAGAGTCAGACTACGCCGCGCTGGTGGAGCGGATGGCGGGGATGGAGTGATGATTGCCTGCGGCCAGGGGCTTTCCGGCATTGCCAAGAAAATTGGACGAGCGTAAACTTCACTCATGCTTGCAATCGAACTCGATCCGAATCTGGAGGAACGTCTAGCGCTGCTTGCGAAGAAGACCGGTCGGAGCGAGGAATTTTTCGCCCGTGAGGCGATCGCCCAGCATTTGGAGGACCTGGAGGACTATTACCTCGCCCTAGAGGCCTCAAAGACGCTGGGACGCATTTACACCTCTGCCGAAGCCAAGCGTGAGTTGGGATTATAAAATCAGCGAAAAGGCGCTCAAGCAGCTCAGCAAATCAGGCGCGGAACCCGCCCGCCGGATTTTTGCGTTTTTGGACAACCGGATCGCCGGAACAAATGATCCCCGCGAAACGGGAAAGCGTCTCAAGGGAGAACTCGGTGAGTTCTGGCGCTATCGCGTGGACGACTATCGGTTAATTTGTAAAATCGAAGACGCCGCCCTGATCGTGTTGGTCGTTAGGCTCGGACACCGGCGCGACATCTACGGTTGATCAAAGGAAGTCCTGAACTCCCAGTCCATCATTCGAGTGTTTTCGGATTGCCTCGGCCGGGGTTCGGGAGACGATGCCCCCGCATGGCGTATTTGGCAGACCGGGCATTTGAGTTGATTTCCTCCGCACACGACCGCGGGCGGTTGGCGCATGCGTTTCTCATCAGTGGAGCGCACGGCAGTGGGAAAGAAAACCTCGCCGCGCGGATGATCCAGATGGTGAGCGGCGCACCGAAATCCGGCGGCTTTGATTTGTTTGGCGAGCCGATCGTCACCGAGACGCCACCGCTGGACGAGCTGGAAAGCGGCTGGATCCGCATCATCCGACCGCGCATGAAGTCGCGCCGCATCGGGGTGGATGAAATCCGCGACTTGGAGCAGACGCTGCATCTTGCCGCGCCCGGCGGGGCGTGCAAGGTGGGCGTGATCACCGAGGTGGACCGCATGAATGACCAGGCGGCGAATGCGTTTTTAAAAACCCTCGAAGAACCGCCACAGAACACGCTGCTCATTCTTCTCACGGCCAATCCGCAGCCGCTGCTGCCGACGATTCTCTCGCGCTGTGTGCGGCTGCCGTTGTTAGGCGGCAGGGCGTTGCTCGAAAACGGTGGGGCTGAGCTGGTGAGCGCGCTCAATGTGGCGGCGGCCCGTGGCTTCGGCACGCCGGTCGCGGCGCTGCACTTAAAATCCGCGTTCGCGTCATTTCTCGCAGAATTCAAAGAGGAGGCGGAAGCCACCGCGAAGGCGGCGGAGAAGGAGGAAGTGGCGGCCTATCGGGACACGACCGACGGAAGATGGCTCAAGGAGCGCGAGGATTTCCACAAGGCTGCGGCTGAGGCAGAGTATCTGGACGGACGGAACCGGTTGTTCGACGTGCTCATGGCGTGGATGGCGGACTTGCTGCGAATGAAGGTGAATGGCGGCGGACTCGATTTCCCGGAATCCGCGCCCGCCCTGCGCAGCATCGCCGAGGCGGAATCCGAAAGCCGCCTGCTCAAACGGATGGAAGCGCTGGACTCGCTGCGGCGGACGTTAGAGACCAACGCGTTCGAGCCGCTTGCGATCGAGGTGGGGTTCTTGAAGGCGTTTGGTTGAGTGTGTGACTCTTGGTATGTAGTCCCACTTTCAAGTGGTCTTCCTGCTCCGTGAAGACCACTTGAAAGTGGGACTACGAAAGAAGAGGCGTCTAACGCCTGCACTTTTCCAACAGCCCGGCGAGGAACCAGGTGATCTGGGCGAGAGCGTCCGAGTGGACGGAGCTGCCGAGCGGGGCGAGGTCCTCGCGGCACTCCACGAGCAATTTCATGGCGGTTTCCACGGCGGCTTCGATGGCTCCCTCATATTCGGCGATGCCTAGCAGGATGGGGAGGTCGAGCGGTTCTTGGTCGAGGATGCGCTTGTTGAGCTTCATGCGCTGGGCCTCGGAGGCGGTTTCCAACAGGTTGAGGATGGGGAGGGTGAGCTTGCCCTTGAGCAAATCGGTGCGCAGCGTCTTGCCAACGACTTCCTCGGAGCCGACGAGGTCGAGGCAATCGTCATAAATCTGGTAGGCTGTGCCGAGCTTCATGCCATAGTCGTAGAGCTTCGCTTCGGTGGCCGCATCGAGGCCGGATAGATTTGCGGCGAGGCCGGTGGCGGCAGCGAAGAGTGCGCCGGTTTTCATTTCGATGACGCGGAAATACTCGGCCTTGGTGAACGTAAGATCGAAACGGCGTTGCGTCTGGATGATTTCTCCCTGACAGACTTCGCGGGCGGCGTTCCCGACCTTGCGGCAGATGTCGATGCTGTTAAAGTCGGTGGCGAGGGTGAGGGCGTGGGAGAAGAGCACATCGCCTAGCAGGACGGAGAGGGCGTTGCCCCATTTCGCGTTGGCGGTGGGGACCATGCGGCGGGTGTTCGCGCCATCCATGATGTCGTCGTGGACGAGCGTGGCCATGTGGATGAGTTCGAGGATGACGCCGATTTTCAAATGGTCGCCCGTGACGCCACCGGCCGCTCCGCCGACGAGGATGGCGAGCGCGGGACGGATGCGCTTGCCGGAGGTATTGCAGATGTAGGCGACGTAGGGCTCGACGGCTGGGTCGAAGGCGCGGACTTGCTCGCGGATGGAGATTTCCACGCGCTCGAGTTCCGGGCGGACGAGTTCGAAGGGGAAAAGAGCGCTGCTGGTCGGCGAAGTGGTGGTGGCCATGGTGGATGAAGCTGGGGGTAATTTCCACAGGCAGCGCATTCCCGCAACCTTGGAAATGAGGGGAATCCTAGCAGTGAGCGGTGCTCCATGATTTTTCCAAAACCGGCGGACCTATCTGCTTGCGGGAATGCCGCCGGGTTGGCTAACTGCCGCAACGATGAAAAAGCGAGTGAATTGGCTGTTGATCCCGGTGGTGGTTTTGTCGCTCGGTGCCTGCAAGAAGAAGGAAGCGGTGAAAACGCCGGAAGTGCCACCGGCGGTCGCCGAAGTGCCAGCTGCGGTCGTTCCTGCGCCGGCTGCGCCCGTCAAGGCTCCCGGCTTGAGCGCGGATGAGCGGGCGGCAAAACTTGGATTTGCGAGGCATCTACCGCAGGAAACCGAAGTCCTGCTGGCGTTTTACAATGGTTCGAAAACGGCGGAGCGGGTCAAGGCATCCAAGGTGTGGAAGCTCGTGCAGGAGCAGATGGGCGCGGTCGGCGTGGGGATGGAAGCCGAACCCGCCGAGGATGGCGGGTCCGCCGGGCCGGCCAGTTTGTTTGGCACGGAGGTCACGCTGGCACTCGGTAAGACTTCCGCCGACCAGCTCGGCAACTTACTGGTGCTCAATCGCCGGATGGGCTATTTCCAAATGCGCTCGATCGCCAAGGCCTTCGTCGCTGCGATGAAATCCGGGGACGTGGCTGGGCTTTCTGAGTCCTTCGAAGGCGGTTATGGCCCCGAGCTGGTCAATGAGATCCTCAGTGACCCGGCGTCCGGCATCGCACTGCTAGAGAGAAGCAGTATGCCGCCGCTTTATCTGGGCTTTAAAACCGAAGAATCCGACCGCTCGATCGCCGCGCAGCAGGTAGCGGCCATGGTGGAGAATGTGAATCTCCTCGGAGAACAAGTCGAGCCGCTGGAAATCGAAACCTCGGGCACGACCTTCAAGGGATTCAAAATTCTCGGTGCCAAGATCGCCGCTCTGATGGCGGAAGAGCGTGAAAGCATGGAGGAGGATCTCGAACCCGCGATGGTGGACCGGCTGCTTTCCGCAGTGGCCAAGAAAGACATCGTGATCGTGAGTGGAGTGGTTGGAAACTACGTGGTGTTATTTCTTGGTGGGTCTGTGGACGATCTGAAACTTGCCGATTCGGTGGATGAATCGCTGGTCGCGACCGATGCGCTCGCCTTCACGGATGGCTACGTTTCCAAGGAGTTGGCAGCTGTGGCTTACGGGCAAAAGCAGGGCATGGACACCCTCATCAAGGCCGCTGGCGGACTCTCTGACATGACCGACGGTCTGCGCGACGGCCTCACCGGAGGCGACGGACTTGGCGACACGCGGGATCTGGAGGCGATGTTTAAAATCGTCGCCGAGCGGGAAGCTGCCCTGCGCGCGCTGACCGGCAATGAGGCGCTCGGAGTGGTTTCGTTTTTCGAGGAGGGGCTGAAAATCGAGTCTTACGGTGGCACGGACTCCGGGATGGTGGACTGGAAATCTCCTAACAAACTCGCGTCGCTGGGCGATGCTGAGGACGTGCTGTTGTTCGCTAATGTCTCGGCAGATGCGGTTTACGACGAAAAAGCGCGCGCCTATTTCGAGGCTCTGTTGGAGACAGCCTACGCGATGACGATGAAGGTGGCGGAGGCGCCGGTGGAGGGCGAGCAGATGGCTCAGTTCAAGGGCATGGCGGCGATGTTCGATTCAAAATTCCGTCCAGACATGGTGGCGCTGTGGGACGCCTTCGCCAATGATTTCGGCGGTGCACTCGGCCATGAGAGTGCGCTGGTGGTGGATCTAAAAGGGGGTGCGCCTGCGGTTCCCGGGATTCCTCAAGCAGTGGTGGACAAAGCCAAGGTGCCGCGGATTTCCGTCGTCGCGCCGGTCACTGACCGCACGAAGCTCACAAGCTCTTGGGAAGCGATCAATGCCACTCTTACCGGCACTCTTGCCAAGGTGGGCGAGATCACCGGGCAGGAAATCCCGATGCAGAAGCCCATCAGCTCCGAGAAAAACGGCAACACCACTTGGTTTTTTCCGCTGCCATTTTTCACCGACGATTTCCTGCCGTCCGTGACCGTCGGTGACAAGTGGTTCGTCACCTCCACCTCGAAAAACCAGGCGCTCGACCTCATCGCCAAGGCCGACGCCGGTGGCGCGTCGCGCGACGGATTCTGGTTTGCTCTGGATTTCAAAACCCTGGAAAAATACGCGCAGGAAACTTCCGCGCTGATCGATGAGAATGCGGAAGCGCTGATGGGCGTGCCTCTCACGGACTCGCAGAAAAAGACGATCAAGAACACCATCGCCGTTCTCGGTGATCTTGACCGCCTGACTTCCCATAGCCGCCGGGAGGCGGGAGTGCTGCGGTCGAGCGTGCATTTCAAGACGCGCTGACGACAGGCGCATCGGGGGGCGGATTCCGCCCCTTCGAGTCTGGACAGGGTCTTGTGCGGTCTTCAGAGTGCGGCGACTTCATGCGTATTTCCGATCGTTACATCGCAGGGCAGGTGCTCACCGGCACTCTGTATGCGGTCATCGTGCTGGGGATCGTCTTGGTGTTAGGAAATCTTTTCAAGCAGGTGCAGCCCTTGCTGGTGGATCAGAAAGCGCCGTTCGGGCTGGTGCTGCGGTTTGTGATCGGGGTGTTGCCGTTGTCCTTGATGTATACGATCCCGTGGGGATTTCTGACGGCGGTGCTGATGGTCTTCGGCCGGATGTCGGCGCACCACGAGATCACGAGTTTCCGGGTGGCGGGCTTGAGTCTGGCGCGTCTCTCTGCTCCGGTGTTTCTGATCGGTGCCCTGCTGTCGGTGCTGAGTTTGTGGCTGAACGTCAATGTCGTGCCGAATGCAAAGTCCTCCACCCGGGAGCTCATTTACGAACAGGCGGCACGCAATCCCGCCTCGTTACTGAAACCGGGCGTGGTGCAGGGGGATTTCAAAGGCAACGGCCAGGAAGTCCAGAAACTGCTCATCGAGGGGAAAAGCGGCGAGTGGGTGGAGGGGTTTCATTTCCACGTGCTGCCGAAGGACAAGGCGGACGGCTCGGACACGACCTACGTGCATGCCGCAAGGGCCGCGCTCTCGGTGGACCATGAGAAAAGCCAACTGCGGTTGAAGCTGGTGGACGCCTATTTCGAAACCCGCGATGCCAAGGGGAAGGTGGAAATGGTCTTCGCCGGGGAAGCGGAGCCGCTGGTGATCGACTTGAAAAGCACCCGCGAACGGAAAATGCGGCCGA
>JBOFET010000064.1:0-14756 GCA_051648225.1 Luteolibacter sp. | reverse complement strand
CGGCGAGTAATTCGAAATCCACGGTCTCCTCGGGCAGCATGACCTTCTGGCGGTCAATTCCTTGGAGATAACAGGTGGGAGGCGCGTCCCGCAGGGCGTCCACCCGGAGCCGGAAGCCGCTCTCACCTGCCAGACCGAGTTGGTCAATCCAGGAGAAGGGGATTTCGAAGGGTGTGGCACCCATCTCGATGAGTGGTGTCTTGGCGGTAAGTCCGGTCACCCCGAGTGCGCCTCCAAGGGATTGAAAACTGGCATCACTTTCGCCTGGCTCGCCGATGCTCTGGGGACGAGTGGGGCCGAAGGTGGCCTCGGCAAGAGCGCGGCTGGCGGTGAGGTCGATGCGGATTTTTCCGCCCTCCACCGCACTGAGTAAGCCGTTGCTGAGGCTGACGGTTTTCTCTGGAATCCCGAGGTAGTCGGGTGAGGTGATGGTGGCGGTAACGCTCTCGATGGTAGGCCGCGGGACGGGCTCGATGCGACATTCGTGGCGGAGGTCCCCGACGTGGAAAACGAGGGTGCCCGGATCCTGCTGGCCGGGGAAAGTGAACACGTAGTTGTCCTTTTCCAAGGTCGCTTGAAGGGAGGATTGCAGTCCGTAGCGTCCGGCAGCGGAGGTGGGGCGACGGTCGGAATCCTGAGAGAGGGTGAGAGTGACATTGAAGGCTTCGCCAAAAGGAACGGCGCGGTAGCGTGGCGGATCTTGGAGGCGGGTGAAAGTGTAGCGCTCGGTGCTGGAGAGCGGCATGAGCCAGCGTTTCAGGGAGTTGACTCCGGCGCGGGGTGCGAGGGTGAAGGCGGTAGCGGAAATCAATGCCAGGAAAATTGCGGCCAGAGTCCAGCGGCGGTGACGTTGAGGAGGGAGCGCGTCATCCAGCTTGCGTTTTCCCGTCTCGATGGCGACGGCTTCCATGGCGGCTGCCCGCAATCTGGGGGAGAGTGTGTCTGAATTCCCCGGTTGATCTTGGAGTTCGATGACGCCGAGCAACCGATCCCCAAGGCCGGGGTAACGTTTTGCGATGAGTCTTGCGAGCTGGGTCTCCCGGCGCTGCCGCCACACCCAGCGATGCAGCCAGTATGGGGCGAAACCGGCGAACAAGGAGACCCCGGAAATGAGAATACCGAGGCGCAGCCATGCGGGCGTTTGCCAGATCCGGTCGAGTCCGAAGACGAGTAAGAATGAAACCAGCAGCCCGATCATGCCAGCGGCGGTGGCCTCCAGGATTTTCACCCGCCAAAGATGACGCCGGAACTCGTCCAACTGGAGCCGGAGGGACTCTGGGATGGCGACTTTGGGAATGGGTGGGTTGGGTGGAGAGACCATGACAAAAACGACCGCATTCCGGTCTGGCATCGAATGACTGAGAATCCCAAATGAACAGTAGGAGTTCCAGCGTATTCTCGCCGAGTTTAGCGGAGTCCACAAGAGGGTTTGTCTCGGCTGGGCGGCCTGCGTGCGCGGTGGTTTTTCATGCAACAACGCCACGCGTTGAGACGAAATTCTTGGAATGCCCTGGAATCAAAAGGTGATCATTCCGTGCTACCAGACCACCACCAGAGTCCGGGATCCAACTCGAACCGTGCGGATCGGGCGAGTGACTCGGCGTTCACCCCCTCGCGCAGGACGGCGAAAACGGTGGAACCGGATCCACTCATGAGCGCCGAAATTGTTTCCTCGCGCTCGAGCAGCCATTGCTTCAGCTCGGCGAGGAAGCGGTGTTTCTCGAAAACGGGTCGCTCCAAATCGTTCACGAGCGGGAGTTCATCCAGAAATTGTGGCGCGTATGAAATTCCGGAAATTTCCCGGGAGTTCTGCCACCGCTGGTAGGCGTCGGGGGTGGGGGATTCGAAAGCCGGCTTCAGCAGCAGAATTCGCAAAGCGGGAGGTGGTGGCACTGGCTCGATATGCTCACCCCGCCCGGTGCAACGGGCAGCTCCGGTGGTGAGAAAAAACGAAACGTCCAATCCCAGCGCCGCCGCTAGATCATGGAGTGCCGTCACTCCGAGTTTGAAATCATGGAGCCGGTTCAGCCCGTTTTGGGTGGCGGCGGCATCGCTACTGCCACCTCCAAGCCCGGCCCCGTGAGGGATGCGCTTTTCGAGAGAAATCGCCCACTTGCAAGGGTGTCCGACCGCTTTTTCGTAGGTTCTGGCCGCCTTTACCACGAGATTGCTCTCGTCGGCGGGAACGGTGGAGTCGTCGCACGAAAACGAAAACTCGTCCGCCGCTTGGAAGTGCAACTGATCCGCCAATTCTGGTAGTTTCACCATCAGGGTGTCGATTTCGTGAAAACCATCGGTGCGCTTGGCAAGGACGCGCAGGGAGAGATTGAGCTTGGCCGGAGCGCGGAGGGTGAATGAGTTCATGAAATCGCATCGCGGGTGATGAGCGCCATCATGCGGCCAGTTTTGCCAGCCTCAAGGCGGTAACTGTAAAAGCGGTCCAGGTCTGCTGCGGTATCGAGCTTGCAATCGACGAAATTTCCGACACCCGCCCGTTCCGCCTGGCGGCCAATCTCTCCGGCGAAATCCACCTCGTAGTGAGGCGGCCGGATGCACGGACCCAGCGCGGACACGACATCCTGAGGACGCGTTCCGAAATTTTCCTCCATGATCTTCAGCGCATTTTTGAAAATGTTCCCCTCCGTGCCCTTTTTGCCGGAATGCAGCAATCCAATTGCTCCGGTTTTCCGGTCTGCGAGCCAGATGGGTCCGCAGTCGGCGATGTAAATGGCGAGCACCACCCCGGAATCGACCGAGAGCAAGCCGTCCACGCCGGGGACCACGGGTATTCCGTCCGGGGCGATGGTTTGTGGACTCCCGGGCACGATGGCGACTTCGGTTCCGTGGATTTGTTCCGCCCGCCACCAAGGAGCGGAAGGTCCTCCAAAGGCTGCGACGGCTGCTTCGTGACGGGGGCGGAGTTGGTTCATCGCCTCCTCGCGGTCACCGGTCACCCGCAGATGGGGCACGCGCCCGACCCATCCGGCACGCACACCGGGGATCTCGTGCAAGATGTCTAGAAAGGGGAACGCCTCCGTCACCCGGGAACGGTAACGGAGGCGCTGAGGATTCGCCAAGCTGGATTATTTCAGTGGCAAAGACCTCGATTACGCGATCGCACGGCCAAGAATGGCGCGCTTCGTGTGCTCGACGGTTTCTGCCTGGTCTTCATCCATACCTGCCAGAATACCGACCAGATCGTTGGCAATTTCCGTGCGCATTTTCGAAACGAGTTCGACACCTTTGGCGGTGATGCGGACCATGATTTTGCGGCGATCTTCAGCGGCATGCACTCGCTCGACGTAGGACAGTTTCTCCAACCGATCAACGAGGCCGGTCGCGGCTGCCGTCGAGTGGCCCATCTTCTTCGCTATATCGGACATCGTGAGATATTCTTCGCTGGACAGATAGGTGAGGAGGAAGAACTGCGGAAATGAGACGTTTCCTTTGTTGAGTTCTGTGGACAGGTTCAGAATGCAGCTCCGCTGGGTAAACAGGACGAAGTCAGCAAGACGGTTCGCGTCGGCTTTCACCGATGCGCCCGAGGCGTTCATTGTTTTCATTATGGCTGGTTGTAGTGTTCATGTTTCGGGACATGTAAGGGGGCACAGCCATTGCGAAAGAGAAGCTACCCGGCTTCCCGGATAGTAATCAACTCTAAAATTTAATATTTATGACTGTGACCGGTTTTTCAGGCGGGACTTTTTGAAAATACATAAAAATGAGAGGTTTTGGAAGCAAAGAATTCCAGAAAACTTAATTATTTTTTTGAACATTCTCAGAAACTGGATCTTTGGGTAATTCGACGAGTAACTGCTGGCTTTCCGGACTTGTCGAAGATTCGACTGGTTTCGGAATGTGTTGGGAATAGACGGCGTCACCCACGGCGACGGTGCCAGATTGAAGGTCTGCGGCGGCGAATTCACCGAGTGTCTCACCGGTCGTTCGCAGGTTGGCAGTGCGTTCTTCCAGCCCGCGGGTAGTGAGAATTCGCCCGGATTCGATCTCCCATTTGCCGTAACTTTGGATCAAGACGAACCTTTTGTCCGCTGGCACGGAGGCGATCCTACCGACGAGTTGTGGACCCGCCGCCGAGGGTTTGGGTTTTTCGTCATCGGGGGTGTCCTTTTGAAAGACTCCGCAGGCAGGGATGAGAATGGAGCACAGCAGTAGAATACAATTTGGCTTCATGGCGAGGAGTCTGGCGCGGGACGTTCCCAAACGATACCTGGGATTTCAAGATGGCAGCAGCCGCACTTCATCTGCTTGGATGATTCGCTCTAGACCTGCTTCGGTGCGCAGCAGCAGTTCACCTCCTTCGGCGATGCCTTCCGCGACTCCCGTCCGCTGGCCGCTGGAGGTGATGAGGGAAACCCGTTGGCCACTCAGGACGCACCGCTGGCGGACCGCTGCGATCAGTTCGGAGAACTCATGATCGACTTGGCGGCTGCGATTGGCGAACTTGCGGACGACCGCGGAAAGTACCTCTGCACGGGAAAAATCCTGCGAACTCTCCATGCGCAACGAGGTGGCAATTTCCGCCACTTCTGGCGGGAAACAGGTGGTGTTGACGTTCAAGCCGATGCCGATGATGACAAAATCCTGACCCGCCTCGACGAGGATTCCGGCGACCTTACGCCGCGCGATCCACACGTCGTTCGGCCACTTGATGCCTGCTTGTAGCCCGCAAGTCTCGATCGCCTCGGCCACGGCGAGCCCGGTCGCGAGTGAGTATCTGGGCCACAGCGATTTCGGTATCACCGGGCGCAGCAGGATGGAAAACGCGAGCGATTCCCCGGTCGGCGAAAACCACGCCGCACCGCGTCGGCCGCGACCGGCGGTTTGCTGCTCCGCAAGCAGGATCAACCCGTCCGGCGCACCTGAACGGGCGAGGATGCGGAGTTCGTCGTTGGTGGACGTCACCGAATCACGAACAAGCAGGCGGAAAGGATCGGGAAAACCCGCAGCAGCGGCGTTGAAGACTTCGGTGGCCATCGGCAGTTAGAGCGGCTTGAAGTCGAGGCCGATGTCGAGCGCCGGAGCCGAGTGGGTGAGAGCGCCGACGGAAATGAAATCGACTCCGGTTGCCGCGATTTCCCGCAGGGTTTCCAAGGTGATGCCGCCGCTGGCTTCGAGCAGAGGTTGATGGCGGGTGTCGCGAAGGGTGACGGCTTCGCGGAGTTCCGAGAGTGTCATGTTATCCAAGAGAATGTGGTCCACTCCGTCGAGTCCGAGAAACGCTCGGACCTGCTCCAGGTTGTCCGCTTCGAGTTCCACCGCAATGCCGGGTCGATCCGATTTCAACTGGTGGATGGCCGCTTGGATGGCCGCTACCCCGCCTTCAGCGACGAGGTGATTGTCCTTCACCATCGCACGGTCGTAGAGACCGAGTCGGTGATTGGTGCCGCCACCGTCGAGCACGGCTTGTTTTTCCAACAGCCGGTATCCAGGCGTCGTCTTGCGGGTGTCGAGGATGCGGGCGCCGGTGCCTTTCACTTGCTCGACGTAAAGTGCGGTAAGCGTGGCCACGCCGCTGAGCCGCTGGAGGAAATTGAGTGCCGTGCGCTCGGCGGTGAGAATGGAGCGGGCAGAACCCTTCACTTGGATCAAAAGCGTGCCAGACTCCACCCGGCTGCCGTCCGCGACGAGGATTTGCACGTCCAGCTCCGGATCCACCTTGCTGAAAACCCGCGCTGCCAGGGCGACTCCGGAAACCACGCCGTCCTTGCGCACCGCCACGCACGCGCAGGCTTGACGATCCTTGGGGATGAAATAACGGGCAGTGACATCACCGCTGCCGATGTCTTCGGCGAGCGCGAGGTCGATGAGGATTTCAGAGTGATCGTTCGTCAAGTGGCGATGGTGCATGGCGGTTTTGGGAATTCAACTCATTCGCCGATCACGCTCACGGCGATTTCCCGCTGGTGCGGACTGCGCCGGTGTTCGAACAGGAAAATGCCCTGCCAGGTTCCGAGCGTCATCCGCCCGGCCATGATGGGGATCACCTCGCTGGTCCGCGTGAGTGCCATGCGGATGTGGCTTGGCATGTCGTCCGGGCCTTCCTGTGTGTGGATGAACCACGGCGTGTTTTCCGGCACAAGTTTCTCGAAAAAGATTTCCAAATCCCGCCGCGCGCTGGGGTCCGCGTTTTCCATGATGATCAGGCTCGCGCTGGTGTGTTTCACAAAAACCGTCACCGTGCCGTGCGCGATGCCGGAGCGCGACACGACACCTGCCACCTCGCGGGTGATTTCCGTGGTGCCCTTGCCATGGGTTTTGAGCGAAAATGTCTCGGTGTGCGCGGTCATGACCAAATCACCATCCGGATAGAGTCCACTTGCCGTGTGCCGCTCCGGCTTCCATGGCCGCGTGCGCCTCGCAGAGATTTCCGGCGGAAATCCTATCAAAATGACGGGTATGGATTTTCGGAAACTCCCCCGCGTCGCAGCGCCGCGCCACTTCCGCTAGAATCTCTCCCTGCCGATGCATGTCCGCCGTTTGAAAGCGCGAGCGCGTCATCATGTATTCCCAGACGATCCGCGGACTCTTCAAGCGAAACGGGTTCCCGATCTGTACTGGATTCACCGTCTCCACGATCAAGCCCAGGGTCCCCAGCGGTGCTAGCAGATCGGCCGTGGCCTCCCAGTAGCTTTCGGTGTCATGCAGATTCGCGATGTAGGGAAATTCCGAAATCTCCAAGGCCTCCACCTGCGGGCGCAGCGGCTCGCGGTGGTTGATCACCGCATCCGCGCCCAGTGCCTTGCACCACGCCACCGTTTCCGGGCGGGACGCCGTCGCCACCACCCGCAGTCCGGCCGAGCGGGCGAGGGGAATCAGCGCTGAGCCGACACCGCCCGCGCCGTTGATTGCCAAAATCGCTTTCCCTCGATCCGAACCGTCCGGATCGATCCCCATCCGCTCGAACAACAACTCCCATGCCGTGAGCGCGACTAACGGCACCGCCGCCGCTTCCTCGAAGGTCCACGTCACCGGCTTCCTCGCGACCAACCTGACATCCACCGTTTGAAACTCCGCGTTGCTGCCCGCGCGTGTCACATCCCCGGCGTAGAAAATTTCATCCCCCGCAGAAAATTCCGTCACCTCCGCGCCCACGGCTTCCACCACTCCCGCCGCGTCGAACCCCAACACCCGCGGCGGCTGCTGCACGGAGTCTCCCAGCAGTTTCCGCACCTTCGTGTCCACCGGATTCACGGATACCGCCATGACCCGCACTCGCACATCCCTCGCTTGCGGCACCGGCATGGTTGCTTCGAACTCCACCAGACACCTCGGATCACTCGTTGGGAAAAATTGCTGCGCGCCGATGGCTTTCATTTCCCGAGTCTAATGCCGCCACGCCCCCTCATGGCAACACCGGTTTCAGACCAAGCCACGCGCTGCCCCACGTGATGATCCACGGCAGCGTGAGGAAACTTAGCACCGTGGATGCGATCACCACTTGCACCGCCACCGCCGGGCGGCCGCCATACATCCGGGAGATTAAAATCGCCGAGAGACCCGCTGGCATCGCCGCCTGCACCACCAGCACCTGCTTCAGCTCCGTGGCCAGCGGCAGGAACTTCGCCGCGCACAAAATCGCCGCCGGGGCCAAGATGAGCCGCACCAGTGACCCACCCAGCATCACCTTCCAGCTCGGCCTCTCCGTAGCGGCCAGATCCATGATCGTCGCCCCCGTGATCAGAATCGCCACCGGAAAGGCACCGACGCCGATCATCGACATCGATTTCCGGATCGCGCCCGTCACCTGGTCATCCAGCCCCACCGCCACCAGCGCGAGACCGATGACCACCGCCATGATCGGTCCGTTCACCAGCTTCCGCCACGAGATCCCGCGCTCCCCGCTCATCATCATCACCCCCACCGACCACATCGCCACCTCCACGCCGATGTTATGGACGAAAAGCAACGCCAACGCCCCGGATCCCCATAAAATCTCCACCACCGGAGCCGCCGTGAACCCAAAGTTCTGACACCCCGCGCTCAGTGCGAACGTCCGCATCCCGGTCCCACGCTCCAGTCCCATCACCCGGCCCACCGCCAGCCCGATCAAGATGCCCACCATGATCAGCCCGAACCCCAGAAACGCCGCCCAAGTCACCACCGCCCCGCTCCGCAGCAGCGGGCTACCCAGGATTTTATCCAGAATGAAACACGGCAGCATCACCGAGAACACCACATGCATCACCCCCACATCATGTTCCCGGCGCAAGATCCCGGTCCGGCGCAGCACCGCCCCCGCAATCATCAGCAAATACACCGGCATCACCGATGCGATTACAACCCCCGGTGAAATCACCCCCACAGGCTCCCGCCCCCGTCCCACGGCGGCAAGTCCATAATCCGCAGCCCAAAACCGTGCCAAGAAAACGCCGGGAAAATCCAGAGATTTGCGATTCGTGGTAACCAACGCCTCAGCCCCGCTTGCAAGCACCCACCCCGAGCACACCCGGGCTTACCCTTTGCGTGCAAAGACCCATCCCCGACACCGCCGGGGCTCCTCTTTGCATGCAAATACCCCTCCCTCCCAAGCCAGCGGGCACCCTTTGCATGCAAAGATCTCTCCATTCTTTCCCAGCGGGCACCCTTTACATGCAAAGGGCAGGAAAACCCTCAAAAACCGCCTTTGAGTGACCATTCCGCATGATTTCGCCACCTGATGCCCGTGCCGCCGCCAACACCGAACCGGAACCCGTGATCCCTACCGCGTAAGCAAAACCCACCCCGACGCGGCACACCCCGCGCCGGGGAACTCTCCCCTTCGCAACGATTCCCACCGCCTGCTTGACTCCTGCCCATCTGAACAGCTTGAGTGATGGCAACTCAAACATCCCGTTCCCCCCATGTCCGCCATCTCCCTCTTCGAAGAAAAACAAGTCCGCCGCGCCTGGAACGCCAGCGGGGAAAAATGGGTCTTCGCCATCGTCGATGTCCTCGCGATTTTGACGGATAGCCCGAATCCTCAAGTCTATTGGCGTGTCTTGAAAAAACGCCTCACGGATGAGGGAAATGAAACCGTTACAAATTGTAACGCTTTGAAATTGACCGCTGCCGACGGAAAACAGCGCATGACCGATGTCGCTGATACCGAGCAATTGCTGCGCCTCATCCAATCCGCCCCATCCCTCACCAAATCCTCTCCACGCCGTAGGCATCAAAACGATCATCAATCCCAACGACTGCCCATCCCGTCTCAAGCGCTTGAGCGATCAGCATCCGGTCAAATGGATCGCCATGGTGGGGTGGTAACTCCGCGATCTGCTTGCAGTTCCTCGCTCCGAAGGTTGCTTCCCTCATATCGAATTTCCCTGCCGCAGCGGGCAGCACCAACTCCCAATCCGCTGGGATGGGAAAATCAAATCCACCTTTGCCCATCTTCAGCCCCACCTCCCATAGGCTCACCAACGAATAAAAGACCTCCTCGGCCTCATCCATCGCTGCCAAAGCCCTCGCCGATAGGCGCGGATCTCCCACGAACCACCACAAAAGCGTGTGAGTATCCAGTAGGACTTTCATCCGGGAAAATCCTTCTCCACCGCATCCATGAAATCCTTCTCGATCTGCCGATCCAAATCAGGATGGTTCGTCAGGAATTCGATGGATTCCTTCGAAAAGACCTCCTTCCCGTAGCCAAAGCCAAGGGAACGCTTCAGCGGCTTTTTCACCTCCTCCAGAATCAATCTAGCCACCGGTTTATCCCTCCTCGAAATGACCACTTCCTCCCCCCTCTCCACCGCCGCGATCAGCCGCGAGAGATGCGTCTTCGCCTCATGGATCGTCACCTGCATGAGCAAAACT
Source organism: Luteolibacter sp. (assembly GCA_051648225.1). Taxonomy (GTDB): domain Bacteria; phylum Verrucomicrobiota; class Verrucomicrobiia; order Verrucomicrobiales; family Akkermansiaceae; genus Luteolibacter. Next base: position 4,940 of record JBOFET010000064.1, on the reverse strand, counting down.
TAGTCAACTAAACCAACTGCGTCAATCTCTTCCCTCTTCTCTGATCACTGCTAACTGATCACTTCCCACTCTGTTCCCCCATGCTCTTCTACGCACACACCTCCAAATTCCCTGACGGAAAAACCACGAACCCGGACACCGCCACTTGGGAACCCCTCTTCACACTCTTCGGCACTGGGGCAGACGAGTGCCAGCGCGATCGCTGCGAAAAATGCGAAAGCATGGAACCCCACCACGGCCACCTCAACAAAGTCGCCTACTGGACCGCCAAGTTTGCCTCAGAAATGTTTCCCCCCGGCCCAGACCGAAACACCGCCCACCAATGGGGTTGCCTCACCGGCCTCTGGCATGATCTCGGTAAGTTCGCCCCCGAATGGCAAACTTACCTCGCCTCAAAGTCAGATCCCCATACCGCCGAAATCACCGGTAGCGGCGGGGCCAACCTAGTTTGCTGATCATGAAGTTTCCCTTTACCTCAATAAAAAAAGCGGAGCACCGGTTACGATGCTCCGCCCTATATCTGGACTGCCCAGAACTAATGCAGTGTTTGTTTCAATCCGCGAGGATTTCAAACCTGACCCATCGACAAAAATCATTCCCCATCGGGCATCGGCTGAACCAAGCCTTCGCATTTCCGAGCGAGTTTTCCGTCCCGCGTGTAAAACGGCAATGCACGCGCCTGGCCGAGCCACACATACGAAGCATCGTAAAAAGAAAGATCCCGCGCACGCGACAGCGCCGCGATCTCCGAAGCATCAAAATCCACTACGCTCTCAAGGATCAGCTTTTCCCCTGCCGCCAGAAAACGATCCATCAAATCCGCCGACATCCGGCCTCCCCGGACCTCCTTGAGCAGCACATGGCCAAATTCATACCGCCAGAGAACGGGCGCGATCCATTCGGAATCCATTTCCAGCAAACTCTGAACCGAGCTCTGCAACTCGGCATTTCCGATAAAGAAATCCGCTATCACCGTGCAATCGACGACAATCATGGAAAAAATCTGCCGTCTGCCTTGACAAGAGGCAAGGTTACTAACCCAGGGAAAGACGATATCACCTCCGCCCCTCATCAATCGCAAGCCGTATTTCTTCCGCGCTCAATGTCTTTTGCAGACCTTTCCTTAATTCACCCGCCAGAGCGATCAAATGTGCGGCGCGATTTCTTTTGCTCTCCTCTTGGCTACCACCAGCCACCTCACTCAGTTCCGCGATCACCTCTTGGTTCACGCTCCGTCGGTTCTTCCTCGCCCGCTCCTTCAGAGCCTCATGTAGATCGTCGGGCACGTTTCGTATCGTCAATGTCGCCATGCCTGTATCCTGACTGCAAAATGCAATCATTTCAATTTTAATTTTCGCTCTCTTCTCCATGCTCTTCTACGCGCACACCTCCAAATTCCCTGCCTGGAAAACCACGAACCCGGACACCGCCACCTGGGAACCCCTCTTCACGCCCTTCGATACTGGCGAAGCCTCCACCACCGAGATTGCCGAGAAAAAGGACGCCCAAGGATTCCCCGAAAATCAGAAGGCCGCCAAACCCCGTGGGGTTCTCCTGTCACCGCCCGCACCATCTAATAGGCAGTTCGAAACAACCCCGGCACGGCTTACGCGCCGGGGTTGTAATTTTAATGCGAAGAATGGGAATCCATTCGGAGCACTCTCATATTTCAATCCGCGTCTCCCGCGAGGGAGAAGACCAAAAACACAACCAGCACCCCCGCTCGTTTGCCAAACTCTATGGGATTCGACACCCAAACTCAGCCGGAAATCACCGGAGCATGCACATATCGGGGATGCTGGTCGCGACTCCATGAAGCTAAAAATCCACTGGGTGTCAATTCACAATTCGTATCACACTCATGAATAAATTATTGTCTTGTGCTTCACTCAGCAATTAGTAACTTCGCTCTCAGTCCAGAAGACCTAATCCGATGTCCCTCCCACCCTACGCTCACACCCTCCCCGGCCAATCCAAGGGAGAATGGGAACCGCTCTTCACCCCCTTCGGTAAGACAGAGAATGAGTGCCGGCGCGAAAGTTGCATTAAATGCGAATACAAGGAAAACGATCACGGCCACCTCAACAAAGTCGCCTGGTGGACTGCCAAGTTCGCGTCCAAAATGTTCGCGCCGGATTCCATAGAAGCCAAATCTGCTTGGGACTGGGGCTACCTGGCTGGGCTTTGGCATGATCTGGGGAAATTTCCTACAGAGTGGCAGGACTACTTGCTTAGGAAATCTTCCGAAGCCCACAAAGATGAGGTCCATGGCACTGAAGATCACACCACTGCCGGAGCCTTTCACGCCAAGAACACTATGCCGCTTGTCGGTCACCTCCTCGCCTACGCAATTTCCGGCCATCACTCAGGACTTCTTAACGGTGCGGCGGCTACTTCCGAAGAAGCCAGTCTAGCAAACCGCTATCGAAAGGCCGCTGCGAAAAAAATCCTCGATTACACAGTTTCGGCTCCCCGAGAAGTTTTGGATGCTGCGGCAGGCATCAATCTCTTTCCTGAATTCTTAAGAAATGCTGCTGAACGGAAGGATTCACTCCGCTTTGCGATGTTCACTCGGATGATTTTTTCCTGTTTGGTCGATGCTGACTTCCTCGCCACAGAGAAGTTCATGTCTCCTCGCTCTGCGGCAGCACGCCCTGAATGGCCACTCAACATTCTCGGCCTGATGTCCGAAGCACTGGATAATCATCTATCGGGCTTTTCACCCGATTCCGATGTTAAAACGTATCGCGCTTCGATTCTTGGCGCTTGTAGGGATGCGGGGGACCGTCCCACGGGAATATTCACACTGACTGTGCCTACAGGAGGTGGGAAGACCCTCTCTTCTCTCGCCTTTGCACTCAAGCACGCGCTTAAACACGGATTGGATCGGGTGATTTTTGTAATTCCTTTCACCTCGATCATTGAGCAAAACGCGCAAGTTTTTCGCAAAGTCTTCTGCGAGCTTGAGGCGAGCTTAGGCCTACCAGTCGTTCTCGAACACCACAGCAATCTCGATTCTGCCAATGAGACGGAAACATCACGCCTCGCGTCAGAAAACTGGGATGCCCCGTTGGTAGTTACAACCAATGTTCAGTTTTTAGAATCCTTTCACGCCAATCGGACGTCCCGCTGCCGTAAGCTGCACCGCTGCGCGCGCACGGTCGTTATATTCGATGAAGCGCAAACACTTCCTCCCGCTTTGTTAAAACCCTGCATCTCAGTAATCAAAGAAATCACCAGTGCATACGGATCTACGGCGGTTTTATGCACTGCGACACAACCAGCACTCGATAAGCGGGATGATTTTCAAATCGGATTCGAGACCAATTCAAAAACCGAAATCATTCCGGATTTATTGAAGCGGGAAATCTTCGATTTCTTCGCCAAACGAATCATCCCCCGAAATCTGGGTAAACAGACTGACGACCAACTGCTGGACCGAATTGATCAAGAACCGCGCTCATTGTGCGTCGTCAATACAACTGGTCACGCGCGGAAGCTGTTTTCAGACTTCGTCAAACGTCATCTGGAATCGGACGGCGTTTTTCATCTGAGCGCACGGATGCTTCCTACTCATCGTTCAGAACTCTTGGGAGACCCTACAAACCCAGCCGAGGGAACAATCCGCCACCGGCTTTTGAATGAACTTCCGTGTCGGGTTATTTCTACTCAACTGATTGAAGCTGGAGTGGACATCGATTTTCCTGTTGTTATTCGTTCTCTAGCGGGAATGGATTCTATCACCCAGGCCTTCGGGCGTTGCAACAGGAGCGGAACGCTTCCGAATCCAGGACAAGGTCTCATTTTTGAATCAGAACACGAAAAGTGGAACTCTTGGCTCGCGTCTGCGACTTCTCACTCGCGCGAGATTCTCAGTATCTATCCGAACGATCCAATCGGACTCCAGGCCATTGAACACTTCTTTCGTTTGTTCCTATGGCAACAAGGAAACCGCGAAGGAGGATACGATAAACCCGGAATTACGGAGATGTTCTCGCTGCAGCCACGAGAGCCGGAATTCCCGTTCAACTTTCTTTTCAAAGATGCTGCGAGTGCATTTGCTCTGATCGATTCTGCGCAAACCGGGGTCTTCATTCCACGCGGAGAAGAAGGCAAAAGACTGGAAAAACTCATACATTCTGGTGGGCCGTGGAAACCCCAGGATTGGCGCTCTATCCAACGGCACACGGTGAGTATCCGGCAGAGAGAGTTCGACGGTCAACTTGGGCGGACCATCGAAAATGACAACGAACGTAAGATCCCGATTCTCACATGCCCTGAGCTGCACTACTCCGACAATTTCGGACTCACATTTGAAGATGACGGATCTTTTCTCGGCATTTAAATGAGCCGTCCAATCAATATATTTATCAACTTCTAAACAATGTCCTACGGAATAAAACTAAAAGTATGGGGTGCTCATGCACTCTTCTCACGTCCCGAAATGAAGGCCGAGCGCGTATCCTACGACGTCCCTACTCCTTCAGCGGCTCGCGGCATCATCGAGGCAATTTACTGGAAGCCTCAAATCCGTTGGGTCATTTCAAAAATCCATGTTCTCAATACTATAACTTTTACTAATATTAGGCGTAACGAAGTCGCAGCGCCGGGGAGTTCGGGCCACAAGATCACCGCATCTACCGCCAATGCAGTGATGCGGACTGGATCGGCCCATCACGGTATCGTCATAGAAGAGTTTAGGCAGCAGCGGGCCTCCATGGTTCTGCTGGATGTCGCTTACATCATTGAGGCGACTCTCGTGGTTCGCGATCCAAGGGAGCGCAACGGTGTCATTCTTGCAGATCCCGCCGCCAAGCACCTCCGGCAATTCAATGATCGTGCGCTGGCCGGACAGTGTCGCAATACGCCGTGTTTCGGCTGCCGGGAGTTCCCTGCTCGTTTTGAACTCATTGAAGGAGAAATCCCCAAGTCACCGCTCA
>JBOFET010000063.1:0-9740 GCA_051648225.1 Luteolibacter sp. | reverse complement strand
GTTTTCAAATGCTTCCATGCCGGGAGGAAACCCTCCGGCATACTCTTCATTACGGGTCTTTTTGCAAGCCATCTGGCCCGCTTAAATCAAACGGTCGTTTCGTACAAGTGCGGATTCTACCAAAATGAGGTAGCCCTGGCAAATGCCCGGACTCTCAAGCCTGATAGATTTCCAGCGGTAAGCCGTCGGGATCCTTGAAGAAAGTGAATTGCTTGCCCGTCGTTTCGTCCACACGGACCGCCTCTACGAAAATGCCGCGGATTTCGAGTTCCGTTTTGCACGCCCTAACATCCTCTACCGCGAAGGCGAGGTGGCGGAGGCCGCGGGCTTCTGGCTGGTCCGGACGTGGAGGAGCGGCAGGAAAGGTGAACAACTCGATCTGCGATCCGTCGGCAAGCGCCAGATCAAGCTTGTGGGAGCTGCGGTCCGCACGCCAAGTCTCGGCGATGACACGCAGCCCGAGCAACTCGGTGTAGAAGTGTTTTGAGACCTGATAGTCAGAAGCAATGATCGCCGCGTGGTGGATTCGCATCAACATGATGCCGCCATGGTTGATGGAGAATCCGGATTTTCAAGATGCGAAAGCCGGGAAAAAAATGCACCTGCACGCACGGCAAAAAAACGAAGATGGAATTCATGGCCAGACGATCAAATTCACCCAACCCTGCCCGTGATTCTGAAAACCATCGCAGCCAAATCAATTCTTGGCAAAGCCACCCGGAGATGTAACTTCGCCCCGTATGCTCATTTTGAAGAATCTCCGCATCCCGCCTCAGATCGAGGTGCGCTGGATTTTTTCGCCGCCGATGCAGTGCGCCCTCGTTAACACCCGGTTCGATGACTAACTTCCTCATAGGTCTGTTCATAGGAATCGGTAGTGCGATTTTGTTCGGGTGGGTGGGCTACGGTTCCGCCAAGCTGCGCGAAGAAAACGCAATGCTTAAAAAAGCCAATCGGGAAGGCTCGATGGCCTTGAGGGCGATGCAGGACAGCAGTTCCAAGTCACGCTCTCTATCACAACCTGCGAGACCCGTTGGCCCTGCTTCTTCGCGGTCAAGAGAAATTTACGAATAGCTCACGTGAGTCCCGGTTGGATGGCGCGGGGTTTCAAAAACGAAGTTGGGGGTGGGGCGGGATCCACTCGGACCGTCCGCACCACCCCCGGTTTCCCTCTCCTATCTGGAGAATGTTTCATCACGCATCCAGCCTGAGGGCGGCTTTTTGCGCGGCGGTTTTCGCCTCGATCTTCTGTCCTTTTCCATCATCCGCAGTGAGCCGCATGCCGACGGGTTTGGAGACGCCGAACTCCTCCATCGTCACGCCATACATCACGTCGGCGCGGGCCATCGTGCGCTTCGAGTGGGTGACGATGATGAATTGGCTGGAGTCGATGAAGCGGTCGAGCACTTTGACAAAGCGGTTGATGTTCGACTCGTCGAGCGGGGCGTCTAACTCGTCGAGCACGCAGAACGGGCTGGGCTTGATCATGTAGATCGAGAATAGCAGCGCGACGGCGGTCATTGAGCGCTCACCACCGGAGAGAAGGGTGATCGACTGGAGTTTTTTGCCGGGTGGCTTGGCGATGACTTCAATGCCGGATTCTAGCGGATCGCTTTCGTCGAGCAGGGTAAGGTCTGCCTCGCCCTTTTCGCCGAAGAGTTCCTTGAACATCTCGCGGAAGTTGATTTTGACTTGGGCGAAGGTTTCGGAGAACAGGCGCTGCGTCTCGGTATTGATGCGGTCGATGACTTCCAGCAACTCGGTCTTGGAGTTGACGAGGTCGTCGTGCTGGCCTTTGAGGAAATTGTAGCGTTCCTCGAGTTCGTCGAACTCCTCGATGGCGTCGAGGTTGACCGGACCCATCGCGTCGAGGCGGCGCTTGATATCGGCGACGATGGATTCGACAAAATCCCAATCCGGCTCGCCGGTCATTTCACCGGGGATTTCGATGTCGTCGTTAGTTCCGTCGATGACGACGGTGGGCATCTCATCTTCTTCGGACTCTTCGCCGGTGACGATCGATTGGCGACCGCTGCGGCCTTGCAGGGCTTTTTGCGAAGCGATGCTGGTGAGGAGGGCGTGGGCGTCGGGCTCGAATGTGGTGAGATCAATCTGATGGCGCTCCTGGATGGTGGTTTGCAGGCTCTCGATGCGCAGGTCGAGCTTGGTGCTGGCGACTTCTTCGCGGCCTTTTTGCTCATTCACCTTCGAATGGTCGCGGCGGACGGCGGCGAGCGCGGTTTCTGCGGTTTCGATAGCTTCGAGCAACGCGGTGCGGCCTGCCGAGCGGGTGTTGATTTCCACCTGCAGGTCTTCTACTTCGGCGCGGTGGGACTCGCATTCTTCGGATAGACGGGCGTTCTCGCCTTGCGCGGCTTCGATGCGCTGGTCGAAGGATTCGATCTCCGTCTCGCGGCGGATCGCCACGTCGCGGAGTTCGGATAGACGCGCCTCCATCGGTTTTTGCTGCTCCTCGGCGGACTGCTTGGCACGGCGCTCCACGGCGAGCTCGGTGCGCAGCTCGTTGAGCGTTTCGACGATGTCCTGCTCGCGGCGGACGATGGCCTCTGACTCGGATTGCAGGCGGCGGCCTTCATTTTCGAGGGATTCCAATCGCTCGCGGGCGGAAGCGAGTTCGCTTTCCAGATGCTCGCGGCTTTCGGCAGCGGTGCGTTCGCGATTTTCGAGTTCGCCGCGCTCCCATTTGACGTTTTCGAGCTTGGTCTCGAAATTCTCCACCTCGCGGGTGGCAAGACTGAGCTGGCCCTGGAGGGTGGATAGATCTACCTTTTGGCGTTGGAGACGCTCGCGCGAAACCTCGACTTCCTCGCGGAGTTGTTCGAGGCGCGACTCCAAATCCGCCACGCGGGTGCGGGAGGCTTCATCGGCGGCGGTGAGTTCGGCGACTTCGGCGGCGAGTGAGCGGACTTCGTTTTGAAGTTCGAGCACCGAGGTGCTGCCTTCCGCACCGGTGCCGCCGCGGAGCATGCCTTCGCCGGATAGAATCACACCTGCCAGAGTGACAAAGGTGACACCCGGATGGGCGGCACGCAGGCGCAGCGCGGTCGCTAGATTCGGGACGATGAGAACTTTTTCCAACAGCTTTTCAATGACGGTGGAAATGCGGTTGTCGGACTTCACCCGGTCAAGCGCCCAGGCGGTCGCGCCTTCCGGCAGTGATTCCATCTGGGTGCCGGCGGAGTGCCCGACGAAGGTTTCCGGAAGCACGGCGGCGACGCCTAACTGCTTTTCCGTGAGGCGGGTGATGACCGCTTCCGCCATCGCCTGGTCCTGGACGAGCACAGCTTGGAGGTGGTTTCCAAGCGCGGCTTCGATGGCGCGGGCGCAGGTGTTGTCCGCCTCGATGAACGAGGCGAGCACGCCGTGGATACCGGGTTTGAACTGGTCCGGATTGCCAAGGCCCTTGAGCACGTTCTGGGTGCCTTTTTCGAAGCCTTCGCCGCTTTCGACCAGCTGGCGGACGGCGTCGAAACGCGCGGAACGCTGTGCGAGCAGTTTGTTCGATTCGATCGAAGCGACACGCGCCGCATCGAGGTCACCGCGGGTGTGCTGATAGGTGCGCTCGGCGTGTTGGAAGGCTTCGGTGAGTTCGCCGAGCATGGAGCCGGTGGCTTCAACTTCGCCGGCAATGCGGGCCTGCTCTGCGCGGAATTCCTCCAGTTCTAACGTGAGGCGTTGTTCTTCTTCGCCAAGCTGGCGGGAGCGCTCGCGGTTGCCTTCGAGTTGGGCGAGGGCACTTTCGATTTTCGCCTGCATCGAGGCGATGATCGTCTGCGTGCGGTTCGCCTCACCACGGGTTTCGCGCAGGGCGGTCTCGATGGTTTCGCGCTCCTCGCGGGTGCCCTTGGTGCGGCTTTCCTGCTCGGCGAGTTGGATTTCCTTCTCGGCGATGATGCGGCTGAGTTGGTCGAGCGACTCGTTGGCGGCGATGAATTCGAACTCCTGCTTGGCGAGTTTGTCGCGCGTCTCGGCGATGTCCTCGTGGTTCTGGCGGATGCGGGATTCCAGCTCGGCCTTGCGCTCGTCGTTGAAGGAAATGCGGCCGGCGGCGGAGTTCAGCGCGTTGCGGTGCTCGTTGAGGCGTTGGCGCAGTTCGGCGAGTTCGCCTTCGAAAATCCGGGCGGCGGTGCGTGCTTCGGTGACCGCTTCTTCCTTCGCGGGAAGCTGCCTTTCCAACTCGGTGTCGTGGACTTCGAGACCACGGATGGAAACGACCAATTCGTCGCGCTCGGCGGTGAGTTCGACGAATTTCTTATGGCCCAGATGGCTGTCGAGCACGCGCGTGTCGGCGGCGAGTGCCTGATAGCGGCGGGCCTTGGCGACCTGGCGGCGCAGCGAATTCATCCGGCGCTCCTGTTCGGCGAGCACATCGGAAACGCGCAGCAGGTTCGCTTCGGTGAACTCCAGCTTCCGCAGCGCTTCCTTTTTCTCACGCTTGAATTTCGTAATCCCGGCGGCTTCTTCGAACACCGCGCGGCGCTCTTCCGGCTTGGAGGAAAGGATTTGGTCGATCTGGCCCTGCGCCATGATCGAGTAGGCGGTGCGGCCGATGCCGGTGTCCATCAGCATGTCGTGGATGTCCTTCAAGCGGCAAAGCGTGCCGTTGATCCGGTATTCCGAGCGCCCGTCGCGGAAGACGCGGCGGGTGAGGGAAACCTCGTTGTAGGCCACCTTCAGTGCCTCCTCGCAATCGCCCATCGTCAGGGTGACTTCGGCCATGCCGAGCGGTTTGCGCTTCTCGGTGCCGTTGAAAATGACGTCCGCCATTTCACCGCCGCGGAGGGCCTTGGCGGAGGTTTCGCCAAGCACCCAGCGGATCGCATCGACCACGTTGGACTTGCCGCAGCCGTTGGGGCCGACGATGCCGGTCACGCCTTGGGCGAATTCAAACACGGTTTTGTCCGCAAAGGACTTAAAGCCGTGGATTTCAAGAGTCTTGAGATACATTCAGATAGGAGTGGGGTTGAGGGTGAAGCCCGAGAGGGAACCGGACTGCGGGCAAGCTATCCTGTTTGAAGCCGTCTGCAATCTGGGAAGTGGCAGGCACACTAGATGTGGTGTCGAAACTAAGTTTTCAATACCGTATGCGGTGCAAATGGGTATTTAGGAATTCCGAAGCAAATTGCAGAACCCGATTGGTGGATTGACAATTTTACCCCCCGAACCTTGCTTGTGTGCGTGATCGATGAGTTGGGAAAAGAGGTGCTGAAGGGAGTTTCCCGTTCGTTTTACCTGTCGCTTCGGTTGCTTCCCGGCCCCATGCGACCGGCTGCGAGTGTGGGGTATCTTCTGGCCCGCACCAGTGACACGCTGGCGGATGCGGCGAATCTGCCGGTGGAAATGAAGAGTCAGTGTCTTGAGCAGTTCCGGGGTGGTATCTTGACCGGGGCGGACTTCCCGCAATGGCCGACTGCGGTTCTGGATGCGGTTCCAAATTTGAAGGAACGTCGCTTGCTCGAATGTGCGGGAAGAATCCTGGAATGGCTGGGCAGACTTCCGGGTGGCGAGGCAGTGCTGGTGCGCGAGGTTTTGGAGATCATCATCAGCGGTCAGGCGCTTGATCTGGAGCGCTTCGCCCATGCGACGCGGGAAAATCCGGTGGCGCTCGCGGATGATGCCGAGCTGGAGGATTACGCTTGGCGGGTGGCCGGATGCGTCGGTGCTTTCTGGACGAAGCTTGGGTTTCTCACGCTCGGTGGGAAGTTTTCGAAATCGACGGAATCCAAGCTGCTGGGGCACGGAATTGCTTACGGGAAAGCCCTGCAACTCGTAAACATTCTGCGGGACGTGGCGGAGGATCTGGCAGGCGGACGCTGTTATCTTCCTGTGGCGGATCCCCGCGAACTCACGGAAGTACTGGCTTGTCACGCCCGGTGGCTGGTCCGTACCGAGCGGTGGTTGGACGAAGGAGAAACGTATGCCGCCGCGCTCCGACCGCGGCTGCTCTTCGCGGCGACGGTCCTGCCAGCACGGCTTGCCCGGAAGACTCTGATGCCGCTGCGCGGCGCGACATGGATGGAACTTCAGCGCGGAAACAAGATTCCAAGAAGCGAGGTCTATGGCTCGCTGATCCGGGCGTTTTTCCGTGGGCCTGTTGGAGGCGGTTAGTGAGTCATCGGGCTTTCGCCGGAGGCGTCGCCGAGGTGGGACAGGTTTTCTGGCAGGTATTTCTTGAAGCGCGTCTTGTCGATGGACTTCATGTAGGCTTCTTCTGGAGAAATCATTCCCTCGCGAAGTTTGGACCAGATGGACTCGTCCATGAACTGCATGCCGTCGTTTTTGCCGCCGGTGATCACGTCGTAGAGTTTTTGCGTGGCGCCTTCCCGGATGATCGCGGCGACGGCGGGGGTGGCGAACATGATTTCGTGCACGGCGGTCCGGCCGGGCTTGTCCACGCGCTTGCAAAGGAGCTGCGCGACCACGCCGCGGAGTGACGCCGCAAGCATGGTGCGGACCTGGGATTGCTGGTTCGCCGGGAAGACGTCGATGATCCGGTCCACCGTCTTGCGGGCGTTGTTGGTGTGCAGGGTGCCGAAAACGAGCAGCCCGGTTTCCGCGGCGGTGAGGGCGAGGGAAATGGTTTCCAAGTCCCGCATTTCTCCGACGAGCACGATGTCCGAGTCTTCCCGCAAGGCGGCGCGCAGACCGTCCGCGAAGGAGGGGGTCTGGATGGGGACCTCCCGCTGGGTGATGATCGAGCGTTTGTTGCTGTGAACGAACTCGATGGGTTCTTCCACGGTGATGATGTGGCGGCTGAAATTGATATTGATGTAGTCGAGCAGCGCGGCAAGCGTGGTGGATTTCCCGGACCCGGTCGGGCCGGTGACGAGCACCAAGCCGGCTCGCATGTGGCCGAACTCCTTGACGACCTCCGGCACTCCCAGACTTTCCAATGAGGCGATTTCGGTCGGAATCAGCCGGAACACCGCGCCCAGGCCATTTTCTTGTTTCAGATAGTTGCAACGAAAGCGGGAGTCGGCATCCATTTCGTAAGCGAAGTCGAGATCGCCGCCTTCCAAGTAGCGGTCGAAGGCTTTTTCATCACAGATTTCCGCCAGCAGGTGCTTGAAGGACTCGCCTTGGAGGATTTCTTGGTCGGGGATGGGAGTGACGGCTCCGTGGACGCGGATCTTAGGCACCTGACCCTCCGAGAGATGGAGGTCGGAGCCCTTGGTGGCGATCAGATAGCGGAAAAACGAGTCAATCTTGGCCATTTGGAGAGTGAGAAAAAGGTGGTGAGAACGGGTGGAGGGCGGCGGAATGCTGCGGCAGGTCAGGATTCAAAGAACGCTTTCATCTGGTTCTTGTCGTCCGAGCGGAAGAGGGTTTCTTCCTTTGAAATGAGACCTTTCACGTAGAGTTGTCTCAGGGATTCATCCATGGTGATCATGCCGACGTTTTTTCCGGTCTGCATGACACCGGGGAGCATGAAGGTCTTGCCTTCGCGAATACAGTTGGACACGGCCGGGGTGTTCACCAGCAGTTCAAGGGCGAGCACACGACCGCTGCCATCCGCGCGGGGGACGAGTTGTTGGGAGAGAATGCCGCGGAGTGACTCGGAGACCATGATGCGGATCTGGTCGCGCTGGTCGGTGGGAAATACGTCGAGCACCCGGTCGAGTGTCCGTGGGGCGTTGCCGGTGTGGAGGGTGCCAAGCACCAAGTGGCCTGTTTCCGCTGCGGTGAGTGCGAGTTGGATGGTCTCGAGGTCGCGCATTTCCCCGACCATGATGACGTCCGGGTCTTCCCGCAGCGCACCGCGAAGGGCGCGGGCGAAGGACTCGGTGTGTTTGTGGACCTCGCGCTGGTTGACGTGGCAGCCCTTGGAGCCGAAGACATACTCGATCGGGTCCTCAAGAGTGAGGATGTGATCCTCGCGGTCGCGGTTGATGAAATCGACGAGTGCTGCGAGGGTGGTGGACTTGCCTGACCCGACCGAGCCGGTGACGAGGACTAGCCCGTTTTGATAGCGGGTGAGCGGCAGGATGTGCTCGAGTGGCAGCCCGATGTCTTCGAGGGTTTTGATCTTGTCGTTGATGATCCGGAAAACCAGGTCGAGACCGAGGCGTTGCTTGACCACTGAGGCGCGGTAACGCCCGTTCTCCGTGGAGTAGGCGAAGTCGATGTCACCTTTTTCTTCGAGCCGATCCCATTCCTTCTGACTCAGGAAAGACCTTGCGAGGCGCTCGGTGTCTTCCGCCGAGAGAGGCTGGTGGTCTTCCCAGATGGGTGAAAGTTGTCCGAAACGTCTCCAGGCGGGAGGGTAGCTCGTGGGGAGGTGAAGATCGGAGCAATCGTAGTCGCGCCCGAGTTGGAGGTATTGATCGACGTGATCCAGAATCTGGTGGACGGACATGGCGTGGATTTAGGGATTTTTGGGTGATGAAGGCGAGCCTGAGGGTTCTAGCCGGGTGAGCGGACGGGTTCCCTGCGCTGAGAGATACTGCTTCACGATATCCGCTAGCCAAATTTTTGCGACTGGCCGGACGGCGGTCAAGGAGAGACCGAGCAGGGTGAGCGGCAGACTGCTTTTCTTTTTTTCCCGAGCGGGTGGCTTGCGACCGAAGAGCATGCTCGCGGCAAGCCCGGAGGCCATCGACCCCATGAGCCAGCCGGTGGGGTGGCTTCTGAGAGAGTCCCGCAGGCGGGTCGGGACGTCGAGGCGCTGTTTCAGAGAAATCGCCTCGAACTCCAGGCAGGAGCGGGCCGACTCGCCGAGCGCGATCAATCGCTCGATTTCTTTGGCTTGTTGAAGTTTTCGATCCATTCTCGGTCCTTTTGGAATTCAGCGCGGGTGGCTGGGAAAGCGGGGGTTCCCGCAGATTTGGCGGCTCTGGCCAGAATGAATCCGACGATCAAATGAAGCCCTGCGAGTCCGACGGCCACCCAATTCCACGGCCAGCGGGTCGCTTCTGAAATGAGCGATACGCCGCCTGCGAGAAGCAGCATCCACGCGGCGAACGCGCAGCCAGCGGCCACGCCGACCCACACGGCACGCCGGGATGCCTCCTGTCCCGCTTGTTTGGATTCCAGCTGAATCAGCTCTAACCGCGAGGCGATCAGTGCCATCAGTGCTTCCCGCCAGTTGGCGTGAGGCTCGTCGCGGGCTTCGGCTTCGGGAGCGGCTTCTTCGACCGGGCCAACCGGAAAGATGTCAGATGACGGATTCATGTGACGACTGAGAAATCACCTGACGGAGCACTCCAGCTCATCGGCGGACGATCAAGCCGATCAAAAATCCAGCGCCGAGAGCGGTGAGAACGCACTTGGTGGGATTCTGACGGATGTAATCTTCCGCAGTGATGTGGAGTTCCTTGGCCTTCACCCGGGTGTCCTGCCACTGCTCGGTGGCTGTCTCCTTGAGGTGGTGGGCCTTGTCGGTGGCCACGCTCCTCAGGGCGGTGGCTTTTTCCGTGGCGGCGGCCTTGAATTGGTTGGCTCGCTCGGTGGCGGTTTCACGAAGCTGGTGGGCGGTTTCCACCGCCCGGTCTTTCAGCGCGGCGGCTTTTTCCTCGGTCGTGTGAACGAATTCGCGGGCTTTCTCGCCTGCAGCGGCGCGGAGGTCGGTGGCGGCTTGGGCGACGGACGGTGTCTGGGTGAATCCAGCTTCCGGATCCAGGCTGTTGGTTGGTGAAAAGGGATTGGTCATGGCGCTTAGCTTTCTGTTAGCGAAGGGCATGCATTACCCGACGCGAGGAAAGGATTAGACCTTTCCGATT
>JBOFET010000062.1:0-1465 GCA_051648225.1 Luteolibacter sp. | reverse complement strand
GACAAGGCGCGGTTGCACGCGCTGGATGCCGCGTCGCTCGCCGGTCTGGACGGGTTGGGCATCGACACGCCGCCGCACCTCGCGGAGCTGGCTTCCAAGCTCAAGGATTTTTCCGGGATCGATCCGGTGCCGACCGCCGCCGGCCTGCAAGCGACGCTGCGCGACTATCAGCTCGGAGGGTTCCACTGGATGCAGTTTCTCGCCCGTCACGGTCTGCACGGGATCCTAGCAGACGACATGGGGCTTGGGAAAACGCTGCAAACACTCGCCCACATTCTCACTGAGAAACAATCCGGACACTCGCGGGGCCTGCCCACGCTGGTCATCGCTCCCACCTCCGTCGTGCCGAACTGGCGGGCGGAAGCACTCAAGTTCACCCCCGGCCTGCGGGTGCTCGTGCTCAATGGCCCGGAGCGGAAAAAATACTATCGCTCGATTCCCCACGCCGACATCGTTCTAACGTCCTTCGCGCTGCTTCAACGCGACATCGACAAGCTGGCGGCCGTGCCGTTCCACCTGGTCGTGCTCGACGAGGCGCAGTATATCAAGAACCCGCGCTCGAAGATGGCGCAAGCGGCCTGCAAGCTGGATGCACGCAATCGGCTCTGTCTATCAGGCACGCCGATCGAGAACCATCTGGGCGAGTTGTGGAGTCTAATGAATTTCCTCGTCCCGGGCTTTCTCGGGACTGAGGAGGCGTTCAACAAGCGCTTCCGCACGCCGATCGAAAAGGACGGCGACATGGAGCGCAACGCGGTTTTGAAATCCCGCGTCGCGCCCTTGATCCTGCGCCGCACCAAGGACCAGGTGGCCAAGGAGCTACCGCCGAAAACCGAGCTCGTGCATCTCATCGAGTTAAACACCGGCCAGAAGGACCTTTACGAAACCGTGCGCGCCACGATGAACAAGCGCGTCCGCGAAGCCATCGCCGCACGCGGCATCGAGCAGTCGCAAATCGTGTTTCTCGATGCGCTGCTGAAGCTGAGGCAGATTTGCTGTCACCCGAAATTGTTACCGGAAGACTACTCGAACGACGTGGTGGAGTCCGCGAAGCTGGATTTCCTCACAGAACTGCTCGCCGTGCTCATCGAGGAAGGCCGGCGGATTCTGTTATTCTCACAGTTCACCACCATGCTCGCGCTGATCGAGGCCCATCTGGTGAAAGAGAAAATTCCCTATCTCATCCTCACCGGAGCCTCCAAGGATCGTGGAAAACTCGTCGAGGATTTCCAAAACGGCAAAGCACCGGTTTTCCTCATCTCCCTCAAAGCAGGCGGCACCGGCCTCAACCTAACCGCCGCCGACACGGTGATCCACTACGACCCCTGGTGGAATCCCGCCGCCGAGGCGCAGGCGACGGACCGTGCCTATCGGATCGGCCAGAACAACCCGGTCTTCGTCCACAAACTGCTATGTCAGGACACCGTCGAGGAGCGCATTCACAAGCTGCAGCAGGAAAAAGGCA
>JBOFET010000061.1:0-1069 GCA_051648225.1 Luteolibacter sp. | reverse complement strand
TGCCGTTCTGGCCTATCTCAAGGAAGCCGGCTTGCGCGTCGAGCTTGAAACCAATGGCAGTTTCCGTTCGCAGGAATGGTGGGAAAAAACGCTCAGCATCCTGACACCGCAGGATTCGATGACGTTTTCGGTTGATGGGCTCGCAGACACCAACCACATCTATCGCAAGAATGCGCGCTGGGCGGACATCGAGTGGGCCATGCGGTTTTGCGCACCCAAAGTCAGGACGACCTGGAAATTCATCGTTTTCAAGCACAATGAGCACCAGCTCGACGACGCCAAGGCGCTTGCGGCCTCGATTGGCATCAAGTCGATCATCTTCAAGAAGAGCTCGCGCTTCCGGCAGGTGGATGTGCTGGCACCGCTCGAGGACCGCTTCATCGGTGTGGCTTCGCGCAACCGGCAGTCGATGGCACAAGTTGACACGTCCGACCGTTCGGTCATCAACGAGCAGCTGGTCATCAAGCCCAAGTGCATTTCCGGCAAGAACATCGCGATCACGGCCACGGGCTTCCTGTTCCCCTGCACGTCATGCGAAATACAGTCCATGGATGACTGGTTCAACCGCCGCCGGGATGACTTCGACCTCAACAAGAAGACGATCTTCGAAATTCTGGAATCTGATGCCTGGGCAGAACTCGAGAGCTTGTGGCCGAGCTATTCCGCGGCTCCGAAAGCCTGCCAGACCTATTGCGGCGCCCACGTCTCGCATGTCGAAGCCATCGACCGTTCAGCACGGCCAGACCGCGTCAACCGGCCGGAAGACAGCGAGATTTATGAGCTGACAGCCTGAAGCAAACGGCCCTGATCCTGTCACCGCTGGTTTGAGGAAGGCGGCGACCGCGCTCCGCTAATAAGTCCGCGCGAGCGCTGAAAGCAACAGTTGAGCTGTTCTGGCTGCGCCACCAAAACCCGCATCAGGCTGCATCTTGGGCAAAGCCAATGCGCGCGAAACGGCATCAGCCAGTGCGTGCGGGTTCAGATCGGCCTCGCGCAGGCAGATGGCTCTTCCGCTGGCCTCGCAGCGCAACGCGCGCGTGAGCTGTTCGGTTTCTCCGCCCTGCTCATA
>JBOFET010000060.1:0-4602 GCA_051648225.1 Luteolibacter sp. | reverse complement strand
GACAAGCCGACCCGGATTGTGAATGTGGTGATCTCCACGCAGCATGCCGAAGGTGCCAGCCATGCCGAGATCGAAGAGTTCTGCATCGAGCAGGTGATCAAAAAGGTGCTTCCGAAAAACATGCTGACCGCAGACACGGAGTATCACATCAACCCCACCGGAAGCTTCGTCGTGGGTGGTCCCCAGGGTGATACCGGCCTCACGGGCCGCAAGATCATTGTCGATAGCTACGGCGGCATGGGGCGCCACGGGGGTGGCGCGTTTTCCGGCAAGGATCCGTCCAAGGTGGATCGCTCCGCCGCCTACATGGGTCGCTGGGTTGCGAAAAACGTGGTTGCCGCCGGCCTTGCCACGCGTTGCGAGATTCAATTTGCCTATGCCATCGGCCATCCGCAGCCGCTCTCCATCCACATCGACACATTCGGCACCGGCACGGTCAGCGATGCGAAGATTCTCGCTGCCGTGAAGAAGACCTTCTCCTTCAAGCCAGCCGACATCGTCAAACAACTCAACCTCCTCCGCCCGATTTACTCCAAGTCCACCAACTACGGTCACTTCGGCAAGGACGACAAGGACCTCACCTGGGAATCCACCGACAAGGCCGCCGCACTCAAGAAAGCGGTCGGCTGAAAGCCGACAGACTCAAGACGGTAAGACATAAGACGTAAGAGAAGATGTCATTGCATCAATTCGAGGAGCTGGAAGTTTGGAAGCGTAGTTCACGCTTGGCGGTTTCGGTCCTCGAATTGATCGATGGAGTCAAGTTATACGCTCTTCGGGATCAAATGGCCCGGTGCTGTATCTCGGTGCCATCCAATATTGCCGAGGGTGCCGAGCGCGAAAGTGATCGCGAATTCCGCAGGTTTCTAGCAATAGCCAAAGGATCTGCTGGAGAACTCCGCACTCAGCTATACATCGGCATCCGTGCAGGTGTTTTTGCTTCAGATGCAGCCACACCATTGATCCAAGAGGCCAAAGAAATCTCCTCCATGATCGAAGGTTTGCGCAAACGTCTCGGGGGAGGCGGTTTCATCAGTTCGCTCTTCTCTTTCTTCTTCTAACGCTTCTCTTGAGTCTTCAAGTCTTACGTCTTGAGTCTTAAAATTCCATCTCTCCATATCTACCACTACCTAACTAAAACAATGAGCTTCACAGACTACAAAGTAAGAGACATCGGCCTTGCCGACTTCGGTCGCAAGGAAATCGAAATTGCCGAGCACGAGATGCCGGGCCTCATGGCCACCCGTGAGAAGTATGGTAAGGAGAAGCCGCTCCAAGGTGTCCGCATCATGGGTTCGCTGCACATGACCATCCAGACGGCGGTCCTCATCGAGACGCTCACCGCCCTCGGTGCGGAAGTCCGCTGGGTTTCCTGCAATATCTTCTCCACCCAAGACCACGCCGCCGCCGCCATGGCTGCTGCTGGCATTCCGGTCTTCGCCTGGAAGGGTGAGACCCTTGAAGAATATTGGTGGTGCACTTGGAAAGCACTGCTCAATCCGGCAGGTCTTGGACCGGAACTCATCGTCGATGACGGTGGCGATGCGACTCTCCTTATCCACAAGGGCTACGAGCTGGAAAATGGCTCCGACTGGGTCAATACCCCGTCCGGCAACCACGAAGAGCAAGTCATCAAAGACCTTCTCAAGGACATTCACGCCAAGCAGCCGGGCATCTTCGCGAAAATCGTGAAGGACTGGAAGGGCGTCTCCGAGGAGACCACCACCGGTGTGCATCGTCTCTATCAAATGGCGAAGGCCGGCACGCTACTCGTTCCTGCCATCAACGTGAACGACTCCGTCACCAAGTCCAAGTTCGACAACCTTTACGGTTGCCGCGAGTCACTGGTGGACGGCATCAAGCGTGCTACCGACGTGATGATCTCCGGGAAAGTCGGCGTCGTCTGCGGTTATGGCGATGTCGGAAAAGGCTGCGCCCAAGCGCTCCGTGGCCAAGGTGCGCAAGTCGTCGTCACCGAGGTGGACCCAATTTGCGCCCTGCAAGCTGCCATGGAAGGCTTCCGCGTTCTCACGCTCGAAGACACCCTCGGCTGGGGTGACATCTACGTCACCACCACTGGCAACTTCGACATCATCCGCCTCGAGCACATGGAAAAGATGCGTGACCAAGCCATCGTTTGTAACATCGGTCACTTCGACAACGAGATCCAGATCGACAAGCTCAACGAAGCACCCGGCGTCATCCGCACGAACATCAAGGCACAGGTGGACAAATACACCTTCCCGACCGGTAACAGCATCTACATGCTTGCCGAAGGCCGCCTGGTGAATCTCGGATGTGGCACCGGGCACCCGAGCTACGTCATGTCCAGTAGCTTCACCAACCAGACGCTCGCGCAAATCGACCTCTGGAAAAACCGTGAAACCAACAAGCCTGGCCAGGTCACCGTGTTGCCCAAGCACCTCGACGAGGAAGTCGCCCGCCTCCACCTCGCCAAAGTCGGAGCGAAGCTCACGACCCTCACGAAGGAGCAAGCAGATTATATCAACGTCCCTGTCGAAGGTCCGTTCAAAGGCGAGCAATACCGCTACTGATCCGAACGAACTCCTCAACAGCCAACCGTGAAAGCGGTTGGCTGTTTTTTTTGGCGCAAGACTTGTCGTCAAACGCGACGCCGACTGGTGTAGGGAGCGTGAGAAAACGGGCGGAACGAATTCCGTGTTCCGGTTAGACGTTGAAGCGGAACTCGACGACGTCACCGTCTTTCATGACGTATTGTTTACCTTCGATGCGGACTTTCCCGGCGACCTTGGCGGCGGACATGCTACCGGCGGCGACGAGGTCGTCGTAATGGACGATTTCCGCAGCGATGAAGCCGCGCTCGAAGTCGGTGTGGATGACACCGGCGGCGGCGGGTGCCTTGTCGCCGGCGGTGATGGTCCACGCGCGGGTTTCCTGGACGCCGGTGGTGAGGTAGGTGCGCAGGCCTAGCAGGTGATAGACGCCACGGATCAGGGCGGAGACCCCGGAGTCGGTCACGCCCATTTCAGCGAGGAATTCATTCGCCTCTTCGACGGGCATGTCGCTGAGTTCTTCCTCGATGCGGGCGGAGATGACGACGGCCTCGGAGCCGGTGTGCTCGGCGGCGAACTTGCGGACGCGGGCGACTTGTGGGTGCGAGTCCGGATTCTCGATGGCACCGGCGAGTTCATCTTCGGCGACGTTGCAGGCGTAGATGGTCTTCTTGGAGGAGAGCAGGAAAAATTCCTTCACGATGGCCTTGTCGTCCTCGGTGAAATCGATGGTGAGCGCCGGTTTCCCCTGGTCGAGGTGGGGCATGATGATGTCGATGAGTTCGACTTCTTTTTTGGATTCCTTGTCGCCGCCCTTGGCCTTCTTTTCGCGGGAGTGGCGGCGTTTCTCGAGCGAGGCCATGTCGGCGAGGATGAGTTCGGAGTTGATGATGTCGATGTCGCGGATGGGATCAACGGAGCCAAGTTCGTGGATGATGTCGTCGTTTTCGAAGCAACGGACAACTTGAACGATGGCGTCCGTCTCGCGGATGTTCGCGAGGAACTGGTTGCCGAGGCCGGCACCTTCGGAGGCACCTTTCACGAGTCCGGCGATGTCAACGAACTCGATGGCGGTGGGCACCAGTTTCTGGGAGCCGGAAATCTTCGAAAGCACGGCGAGGCGTGGGTCTGGCACGCTGACGATGCCGACATTCGGATCGATGGTGCAGAATGGG
Organism: Luteolibacter sp.; assembly: GCA_051648225.1. Lineage (GTDB taxonomy): Bacteria > Verrucomicrobiota > Verrucomicrobiia > Verrucomicrobiales > Akkermansiaceae > Luteolibacter. The sequence goes on along the minus strand of JBOFET010000060.1, from coordinate 893 downwards.
AAGTTGGCAGCCATCGCCTTGCGGGTGCGGGTGACAGCGTTAAAGAGTGTCGATTTACCGACATTGGGTAGTCCTACGATTCCGGCCTTGAGCATTGCGGCGGGAGGGTGGGGGAGAGCCGGGCGGGAGGACGAGGAAAAAGTTTGGCAGGCGATTTCCGACTTCCTCCAAGTCGTCGGCCTGCTTGACGTTAAACGATTCGCCTGCCGGACGTTCCGCTCACGATTCGCCTCCTCCCCCATGCCTCGCAGCCGCTAAGGCGTCATCCAGAATGATGCCGCTCAATAACTCTCCCGGATCTACCTTGAGCACATGTGCCAGTAGGATGACTTCGGCATCGTTAACAATTCGAATCCCTGATTCGATCTTCGCTAAAGTGCCGCGTCCGAGATCCCAACCGATCAATTGGCAAGCAGCTGCGAATGCCTCTTGCGACAGACCGGAAGTGCTGCGGATCTGTCTTAAGCGAACTCCCAATAAATTTTTTCTGCTTCGCAAAATATCGAAATGAGCCTTGACGATAAGTGGCGATTGCCATTGCTTTGCTCCGATGACGGAACGAATTAAAGCGCGTTGGTTTGGGTGCTATTCAATCATCTGTGCTGCCATGTTGATTCCCTTGGAGGGGGATCAAGAAAACGCCACTCCAGCATGGGATGTTGAAATCCCCGGTCCGATTGCCGACGGCACAAGAGCGGAACCAGCCTCGAAGCCCGAGCCAATCGATCTCAATGTCCTGTCCACCCGCACCACCCGCATGGAGGTAAGCGAAGCCCCGGAAATGCCCGACCTGCCACTCGTCACCGGGACCATCAACGTCACCGTGCAGCTCGTCGAAGATCCGAATCTCACTGACCCGCCGCCACTCCCCGCGCTACCGCCCGATGATCCCG
>JBOFET010000059.1:0-3976 GCA_051648225.1 Luteolibacter sp. | reverse complement strand
CAGGACCATCATCAGCAGTTTTGAAAAACAACCGCCGCCGGATTTGGAGGGTGTGAAATCGGCCATGTCTCTAGGTGCTTACCATTCCATGCGCTGCTTGCAACGAATCACTCCGCCGACTTGGGTGCGGGGGCGGCTGCCGGAGCTGCCGCTGCGGGCGGGGCGCTCGCCGCTCCCTCCGCCTTGGCACCTGCCTGATAGGACGACGAGCGGTAGTCGGTCTGGTAGAAACCGGCACCCTTGAAAATGATCCCACCGCCCGTGCCCAGCAGCCGTTTCACCTGACCGTCACAGCCCGGCTCCGGGCAATCCGTGAGTTTCGCCTCATTCATGCTCTGAAACACCTCGAAGCGTTTGGCGCATTTCTGACATTCGTAATCGTAGTTTGGCATGGTTCTTGGCGGGTCTTGTAGCACGTTCCCCTGACCGTGCAACCCCGGCGTGGGATTTCGCGTGCCGTCCCCGGCGGGATCTGGTTGAGTCCCCGCCATGCCTCCTCGCGTCAAAACCGTCGCCTCGATTTCCGTCGGAAAATTCTTCGAAGCCCATGCCGAGGCACTCGGACTTTCCCTGCACGGCAAGGAAACCGGCTTCGACCGTCTCATCAGCGAGCCAGCCATGAACCGCCCCGGACTCGCACTGGCCGGGTTTTTCTCCTACTTCGCCAAGAAGCGCGTGCAGGTGCTGGGGAACTCCGAACTCTCCTATTTGAAAAAACTCCCGGACTCCATGCGCATCGACCGCTTCCGCCGCATGTGTGACCGCGAGATCCCATGCATCGTCGTCGCCCGTGGCTCCACGCTGGACGGCAGCCTCTCCGCCGTCGCTCTGGAGCATGGCATCCCGGTCTTCGGCACCTCCCAGGTGACCATGAATTTCCTTAATGCCGCCACCATCCGGCTGGAACATGAATTCGCGCCCAGCGTCACCCTCCACGGCTGCATGGTGGACATGCGTGGTGTCGGCGTGCTCATCGTCGGCAAGAGCGGCTCGGGGAAATCCGAAACCGCCATCGGCCTGCTCGAGCGCGGCGCCTCACTCGTCGCGGATGACATGGTGCGCATCAAATACGTCGGCGGTGATTTGGTGGCGACCGCCCCGGATCTATCACGCGGCTACATGGAGATCCGTGGCATCGGCATCATCAACGTCGCCAACCTCTACGGCCTCGCCTCGATCCGACCGGACAAGCGGCTCGACCTCGTCGTCACGCTCAAGCCCCAGGCCGACCTCAACGAGGTGGACCGCGTCGGACTCCAACAGAAAACCTACGAAATCCTCGGCCAGCACGTCGTCCACGTGGAAGTCCCGGTCGGCCCCGGCCGCGACACCGCGCGGATGGTCACCATCGCCGCGCTCGACCAGCAGCTGCGCCGCCTCGGCTACAACATGGCGGACGAGTTCAACCAGAAGCTCCTCCACCACATGTCCGGCGGCCGGGGACTCTAATAGGAGCGCGGATCTTCAGTCCGCCTGCAAAGCGAGAAGCCTTTGGTGAGCGAGGGATTAGAGACGAGGGGCTAGGGGTTAGGGGCTAGAAAATGAAGAGCCAAATCTTCTCCCAGCCCCCAGCCCCTGACCCCCAGCCCCTCAATGACGCCTTACCGATTCCAGGACTCCCCCTTCACCTGACCTCCCACCGCTCCACGTGATCTTCCGCAGACTTTGGCTCAAGGTGGGAAATCACCCGCCCGTCCGGATGCAATACTGCGGCGATGCTTGCTTCGATTTCGGTCGCTGCCTCATGCGCTTCGCCGACCGTGAGCGCGTCGTCGAAGACCAGATGGAACTCCACCCAGTGGTTCCGCCCCGAGTGCCGGTGGCGGAAATTGTGATAGGTTAAACCACGCCTCCCGACCTCGGTGTCCAGCAGCTCGCGGATGCGCTTTTCAATCGCCGGATCGCTCTCGTCGAGCAGGCCGCCGAGACTCTCGCGGATGAGTCCATAGCCGACCCGCAGGATGTTGATAGCCGCTAGAATCGCGGCGATGGGATCCCACCACACCCAGCCGGTGGATTTGTAAAGACCCAGCGCGACCAACACCGCGACGCTGGACCAGACGTCGGTAAGCACATGCATGCCATTGGCGCGGAGCAGGGGAGAGCCGCTGCGTTTGCCCATCCTGACGAGGGACAGGCCGAGCACCAGATTCACGCCCGCTGCCCCGGCGGTGACCGCGATACCGAAGCCGATGTTATCGATTCTAACGCCGATTATCACCTGCCGGATCGCTTCGTAGAAAATCAACAGTGCGGCTGCCGTGATCATCGCACCCTCGAAGCCGGCAGAGACATACGCCACCTTGTCATGTCCGAAGTGGTGTGTTTCATCCGCCGGCTTGTGGGCCAGACGCAGCGCCCAGACGGCGAAGCATACCGCGAGGAAATGCACCACGGACTCTGCGGCATCCGAGTAAATCGCCGCCGAGCCGGTGATCACGGCCGCAGTCACCTTCGCGCCCAGCAGCAGCCCGGCCACCGCGAGCGACAAGTTCATCAGGCGCTTTTGATCCTCATAGCCAGTCACCCAAGCAGTCTGCATCCTTTGCCAGAGATGACAACTCCGCTGGAAGCCAAGTCTCCGGCGATCGCCCTTGGATGCTCGCAGCCACTGCGGACTCCTTGCGAATCAGAGACTATTTTCCCCGCCAGCACCTCAGCATGCTACCAGAGCAGCGGCACTCCGTAAGCCGGAAAATTTCCATCAAAACTTACAATCGTAAGCCCTTCCACCTGCGCTTGGGCGATGATCAAGCGATCAAACGGATCACCGTGGTGGCGCGGTAGCGCGATCACAGCCTCGTTATGCTCAACCTCAGACAGCAGAAGCGCGAAGATGTTTGATCCCAGCACTCCGGAAAAAATCACCCGGTTGTCCGTCTCAAGCTTGGGCTTACCGGGGGCCATCTTGATGGCCACCTCATCTTCGCCGGCACCAACGCTAGCGAAATCCGCCGCGGAAAAAGCGGGGTTCACCCGCTGCAGTCGTATCGGTAGGTCGGGGGCAAGGAGTCGGGGGAGCGGATGAATTGCATTGTAGCGGCACGCTGTGATCGTCGATCTGCGTTTGTTGGGAAGGCAATGAAACCATTCATTCATTGAAAAAATCCTCCAAGTCTCCCAGAATCCGGTGCACATGCCCATCCCCATCCACCACCTCTCCAACCAAGGCCGGTGCGACGACGTGTTTGCCCTTTATCGCAAAGATGCAGGCACCCTCGGCTTCATGCCACGCGGGGCATTTGAGGAAGGCATCACCAAGGGCACTCTCCTTGTCGCCACGGACGACCAAGATGAAATCCTCGGCTATCTCCTCTTTCGCGTGGCTCGCGGCTATGCATCCATCGCCCACCTTTGCGTGGCAACGACAGCTCGCGGCGGCGGAATCGGAAAATCTCTGGTGAACGAACTCAAACGCCTTACCACCCACCTCGACGGCATCAAACTCAAATGCCGCCGGGACTTCGATGCCCACCGCCAGTGGCCGAAATGGGGATTCATCGCACGGGACGAATCCATCGGGCGCGGCGCGGACAATGCCGAACTCGTCATCTGGCACTTGGACCACCATACCGCCGATCTCCTATCCTCTCTCCCACTCCAGAAAACCCTCGTCGCCATCGACGCCAATATCTTCTTCGACCTCTTCTGGCCAGACCGCCCCAAGCGGGAAATCTCCGGCGCACTCCTCGAACCCTGGATCGACGACATCGTCGAACTCGGCCTCACCTCCGAAATCTTCAACGACATCGACCGCTGCAAGGACCCCTATCCTCCGAGACACCAGCAAATCCAAAGCCACGACCTACCACCCGATCCGCGCCGCCGTCACCAAGGTCGATCCAGTCGATGCGCAGCTCAGGAAATTCTACCCAGCCACCGGTTCACTCAGCGACCAAGACATCTCGGACATCCGCCATGTCGCCCACGCCATCGTCGCCGGGGTCAAATACTTCGTCACCCGGGACGAGAAGCT
>JBOFET010000058.1:0-3703 GCA_051648225.1 Luteolibacter sp. | reverse complement strand
CGGATGACGAAACCGTACCTGCAGGTGGAGAGGCTGTCATTCGAGAGATTGTTGGTTTGGCGGATCGCCATCTGAAGAGTTGCAAAACCGCTGCTGAGAAAATTGCAACCTGCTCAGAGAAGCCTGACGCGGGTCTAGGACCACTTTTTGGAGATGATACGACATTATTGATTCAAAAATGGGTTGCTCGATATGAAGAGGAAAGTCGTGAGCTGATGGCAAACGTGGACCCTCTGATCTACAAATACTTCTGCCTCACCTCTCAGGACATTGCACTTGTGGAAGACACCTGCGAGATCTTCGACAAAGGAGACACGCCGCCTTCGCTCGAGAGCGCCCGCGCCATCCCGACGCTTTCCCCCATTCTGGGCGCGGAGGAATTGGAGTCATATGCCTCCATGATTTCCCAAACACTCAACGGATGGGCAAGCGGCCCATTCAAGGTGACCGCATCGGGTGCCGTGGATGCGAAAACCGGCTACGCCTTGGTTGAGTTGCAACAAAGCAAGGAAGAGAAACCCTACCAAGCCCGCCAGTCGTCCGTAAAGATTCTGGAAGCGGTGCATCGGCTGCAAGAGGCATCTACCGAAACCATGGGTGGCACGATCCAATTCCACCGCAGCGGTTGGTATTTCGACGGGAAACGCATCCTGATCGTCAAGCCTGCCAGACTCGGTGAGTGGACCCGCACGGCGGCTCTCAACGACGCGGCCGAGCTATATGCCCGGATTGCTGAAACACGCCACGCCAAGCGCAAATGAACGACGATGCGAGTGAGTGGGTGATACCCGTATTTCCTGAAGAGGAGATTCCCGTCATCCTTCATGCAGTGTTGAGAAGTTTGAAAAGCCTTCGAAAGACCAAACCGCGCGAGCTTGAAACCGGTTTGAACAAGCGTCTGAGGAAATCGCTCAAACGTGATTCCGAATTGCGCGATAGACCGGTCGAGGTCGATGGGGAAAAAGTTCTCGATAACGACGATACGGATGACGAAGGACGACTGGACATCAGTTTCACATTCTCTACAGAAAGGCGCAAGCCATGGCCGTACTTCGCGATTGAGGCCAAACGCCTTCATGTCACATATAAGGGTCGAGTATATCCCCAGATTCCCAAATACGTGACGGATCGCCAGGGAATGATGTGTTTTGTCGATGGCAGGTATTCGAAGGGTTTGGCCTCGGCGGCAATGCTGGGCTATGTCTTCGATGGGGATGTGGCGAAAGCCAGGGCGGCGATTTCGAGCAGCATTCATCTCAATCGCTCCAAACTAAAAACCCTTGCTCCGCATGAACTTGCTTCGTGTGGATACTCCATCGCCGGGGTGGATGAAACCTGTCATGATTTGAACGGACGAAGATTCATCCTCTATCACATCCTCTCCGCCGTGTGAGTAGGCTACACCAGATCGACGATGAACGCGCCTTTTGTAGAACTGCACGCACGTTCGGCGTTTTCGTTTCTGGAGGGCGCGAGCCAGCCGGAGGCGATGATCCGGCGGGCGGCGGCGCTAGGGTATGACAGCATCGCCCTCACCGACCGGATGGGGTTTTACGGCTCGGCCCGCGCGCACCATGCTGCCAAGGAATGTGGGATTCGTGCGATAGTTGGCTGCATGCTGGATTTGCCGGATGGGACGCGGTTTCCGGTGCTCTGTGCCACGCGTGACGGCTACCGGATGCTGTCCTGCCAGCTCACGGATCACCATTTGCAGGTGGGCGAAGGGCGTGAATTCTCGCAGACGGGAAATCATTTGTTAGCGCTCACTGGCGACCGTGACGGTCCGGTTTGTCGGCCCTTGCTGGCAAATGACCGGCAAGCCGCCTTGCTCGCCGCCGAGCAGCTGGTCCGGCTTTTCGGGCAGGGAAATGTTTATGTGGAGCTCACCCGCCACGGCCTGCGCGACGATGGGCGGTTGAACCGTCAGCTCGTCGATCTGGCCGCTCATCTTCGGCTGCCCTTGTTAGCCAGCAACGCACCGCTTCACGCGACGCGTGGCGACCGGCGGCTGGCGGATGCCTTTGCCTGCCTGCGACATCACGTACCGCTGGACCGCGCCGGGCGATTGCTGGCACCGAATGGCGAGCGGCATTTGAAATCCCCGGTGGAAATGGTCGCGCTTTTCGCCGATCTGCCAGAAGCAGTTAGTAATACACGTCGGCTTGCTGAGCGGATTGGTTTTACCTTGGAAAACCTCGATTACCGCTTCCCGGATTTTCCCGATGGCCAGGGAAACCCCCTGTCGCTAAACGAACAAACGATGTTGTTGCGCCGTCATGCTTACCAAGGAGCATCGCGCCGCTACGGCATCTGTAGTAAAAAGGTGAAGCATCAGTTGGAGCACGAGCTGGCGATGATCCATGGGTTGGGCTTTCCCGGGTATTTCCTCATCGTCCACGATCTGGTGGAATTCGCGCGCGCCCGGGGCATCCTTTGCCAAGGCCGGGGATCCGCCGCGAACTCGGTGGTTTGTTATGCGCTCGGCATCACCGCCGTGGATCCGGTGGGCGGCGGGCTGTTGTTCGAGCGGTTTCTATCCGAAAATCGCAAGAGCTGGCCGGACATCGACATCGACTTCCCCTCGGGTGAGCGCCGCGAGGAAGTGATCCAGCATGTTTTCAAAAAATACGGCGCGCGCAATGCGGCGATGACCGCGAACGTGATCACTTATCGGTCGAAATCCGCGTTCCGGGAAATGAGCAAGGTGCTTGGTTTCCCGCCCCTGGTGGCGGAGCGATTTTCCAGCGGCGCTTCGTCATTCCGTGATGAGGATTCGGAGGAAACCACTCGCGAGGCTCGGTTCGAGGAGCGCATCGCCAGCATCCTGCCGCCGTCGCACCCGCGGCTACCGGCGCTGGCTTATCTCTATCAAGCGGTGCTCGGCATGCCACGGCACCTCGGCCAGCATTCCGGCGGGATGATCGTCTGTGACCACGGGCTGGACGCGGTCGTGCCGCTGCAACCGGCGACCATGCCGGGGCGCACCGTCGTCCAGTGGGACAAGGACGATTGCGAGGACATGGGCATCGTGAAGATTGATCTGCTAGGACTCGGCATGCTCGCGGCGATGGAGTATGCGCTGGAAATCCGCTCGCGCCGCGGCCAGCCGGTGGATCTAGCAGCGATCCCGAAAGACGACCCTGCGGTGTTTGAAATGCTCTGCTGCGCGGACACCATCGGCACCTTCCAGGTCGAGAGTCGTGCCCAGATGGCCACGCTGCCGATCATGCGGCCGCAGACGTTTTATGATCTCGCCATCGAGGTCGCGATCATCCGGCCGGGGCCGATCGTCGGGGATCTGGTGCATCCCTATCTGAACCGGCGCAACGGCAGCGAGAAAATCGACTGCATCCATCCTGACTGCGAGGAAATCCTCCGGCGCACGTTAGGCGTGCCGCTTTTCCAGGAGCAGGTGCTGCGGATGGCGATGGAAGTCGCCGGGTTCACCGGTGCGGAGGCGGATGAACTGCGGCGCGCGATGGCGTTCAAACGCAGCGACGAGCGCATGGAGCGGGTGACGGAAAAACTCCGCTTGCGCATGACCGAGCGCGGCATTTCATCCGAGGTGCAGGAGAAAATCGTCGCATCGATCGGCTCGTTCGCGCTTTACGGATTTCCGGAAAGCCATGCGATTTCCTTCGCACTCATCGCTTACGCGAGCTGCTGGCTCAAGGTCCACCATCCGGCGGAATTCTACGCCGGA
>JBOFET010000057.1:0-2061 GCA_051648225.1 Luteolibacter sp. | reverse complement strand
CTGCGAGACCTTGCGGCAGGTTTTCACCAGCAGATGTTTCTCTGGGGGCGCGATGCCATCCATCCCGACGGGAGCATCTTCATCCGCAGCGGATTCCACAAGCGGGTCTCAGACGGACTGAAAGGTACGTCTTGTTATTCTTTACCGTGGCAGGACGGCAGCATCGAACTCCACGGATCTCACGCCGGATGGTTCGGACAAGGGGGTGGATTTCTTTTTGTCAGACCGCTGAGGCGTTGTGTGCGGTGGCTAGATGCAACTCCGCCCATTCCGGGTGCTTGGCCGCGCGAACAATACCAATCCGCAGCCGATGATGCGCTATACAAGCTGGCCATGCCATTTCTCGACTGGTGGCTTGAGCACGAACGGATCGTGGCCCAACTCACCGGAGCTTGCTATCGCCAGGATTGTTATCGTCTGTTCAAAAAACTGCCCAAAACCCGTGCATGGCTTGCTCCTCAAGATGCCGTCCGCTGGATCACCACCCTGCGCGACGAACCCTCCGGTTTATCCCGGGTGAAACGCTTCACCGCATCGGCTTCACAATGAATTCCGCCAATCTCTCCATCACCGTCCTCACTGGATTCCTCGGCTCCTGAAAAACCGCCGTGCCGACACTTTTTTGTGGTGAGGTGAAGAAGCGACAGCAAGTGCCCCGGCCCTAATGATCAGATGTAGTCGTTGCCAATTGGATGCCTGTGCGATGAACGCTTGTGCCCGCTCCCGCTCCATGCTCGATTCCCCGCGCCATGAAACCACTCGCAAGCTCGCTCGCCGTCGCCGTCATTTCATCCAGCCTCGCCCTAGCGGAAGGTTTTTTCGAACCCTTCGAGCACATCCACTTCAGCAAGCTCGGCACGCCTTACGTCCACTCATTCGGGATCGAGCCAGCCTTCACTGGGCGCGATCTTTTCCTCGACTATGGCTATCTCGAGGGCGACGGCGTGACCGAGCACGAGACGGAGTTAGAACTGGAATGGGCCTTCACCAGCCGCCTCGGCGTGATCATGGAGGTGCCTTACATCTGGGAGGACGAGGAAGGGGCGGGTTCTACTTCCGGGTTCGGGGATTTTGCCATCGTGCCCCGGGCGCTTCTCATCGAGGGCGAGCGCTTCCTTCTAACCGGACAGGTCGAGGTCGTCTTGCCGACAGGCAGCAGCAACTTCGGCGGGGATACCGCCATCGCCCCCGGCATCGCGCTGTGGAATGATTTGGGAAACTGGTTCACGCTCAATTCTGGAGTCGCGGTGGAGCACGGCTTCGACGAGGATTCCACCGAGCTGGTGTTTGGCTTCGGGCTCGTGAAATCCTTCGGCGAAAAGCATGAGCAGCACGCCGGGCACGAGCACCATGCCAAGTCGAGCAAGGGCCTTTTCAACATCCATCTGGAAGCCACCGGCTCGACGCTGCTTAACGGCTCCGACAAGGGCGACACTACGCTCGAAGGCCTCGTCGGCATCAGCTATGGCTTCGCTGCCGGGTTCGATATCCGCGCGGGGTATCTGTTTCCCATCACCTCGCCCAAGGAGTTCGACCACGGCTTCACCACCGGCGTGATCTTCCATTTCTGAGGAGGAGGGACCTTACCGTCCCTCTTCTCCACCCTGCATGAAGAGGCGACAATAAGGTCGCCGCTCCTTATAACAGTTTCCAGATCATCCCTAACACGGCGCAGGCGCCGAGCGTGGGGATCACGCCGATTTTGAATCGCTCCATCGCCAGCCACGCGCCGATGGCCACCACCGCCACGAAGAAGTCGAACGTGCCGCCAGCCGGTAGCAGCGCGTGCCAGGCGAACCAGATTGCGAGGTTCAGGATCACGCCCACCACGGCGGCGGTGATGCCGGTGAGGGCGGTGGATAGGCCGGGTCGCTCCCGCAGCCCTTCGACGTGCGGTGCTCCGAGAAAGACGAACAGGAAGCAGGGGAGAAACGTCACCCACGTCGTGACCAATGCGCCGAGCGTGCCTGCTGCAAGTGGAGACATGCCTCCCGGATTCTGCCAGGCGGCGACGAAGCCGACGAACTGGAGCACCATGATGAGCGGCCCCGGTGTCGTTTC
>JBOFET010000056.1:0-1480 GCA_051648225.1 Luteolibacter sp. | reverse complement strand
CCCGGGTAGGCGCGGAAACGGTCGTTGATGATGTCGATGAAGGCGTCGATGTGTTTCGGATCCTTGGTCTCTGCGACGACGCGCAGCGACTCGGGCTGGGCGGTCACGGAGAAAATGGACAAGGGCGGAATCGCGATTTCCCCGCGATCAAAGGCGGCTGGATCCCCAGTGAGAGCGGGCAACATCTCTTGTTGGATCTTCCGGGATATCTCATCCATTTCCAGCAGATTGTAGCCGGGTGGCGCGATCATGGTGGAGAAGGCCTTCGCCTCCTCGCCTTCGGGCAGGTATTCGGCGGCTGGTGTGAGAAACCACAAAACTCCCGCAGTGACGAGCATCATGGAAATCATCAAACCGATGCGCCGGACGTGATTGCCCAGCAGCCAGGTCACAGGACCTAACAACCGCTTGCGCGGCGTGGTGCTGATCGCCGACTCGTCCTTGAGGCCAAGCCGCGGCAGGTTCGCGTAGGCGACCGGCACGAGGGTGACGGCGACCAGCATGGAGACGAGAATGGAGGCGCAAATGGCGATGCCGATGTCCGAGAACAACTGCCCGGCTTCCTCCTTCACGAAGAGCAGCGGCAGGAAGACCAGCACGGTGGTCATGGTCCCGGAGAAGACGGCGGCGGCGACGTTACGGGTGCCATCGAGCGCCGCCTGGAATGCGGATTTCCCTTTCTGCCGCTCCTGCTGGATGCTTTCTAAAACGACGATGGTGTTATCCACAGTCATGCCGATGGCGAAGGCGACTCCAGCGAGTGAGATCACGTTGATGGTTCTTCCTAGCAGAAGCAGGCCGATGAAACTGGCCACCGAGCAGACCGGCATGCCACACATGCCGATGAGCGTGGCCGGGACGGAGCGCAGGTAGCAGTAAAGCACTGCGGCGGCCAGTGCCGCGCCGATGAAGATATTGCTCCAGACATTGCCTACGGAGTCCTCGACGTAGCGCACATCGTCATTGCTCAACAGCATTTGCAACCCGGCGGGGCGGAGGATGTCACGGTTCATCTGCTCCACCACGGGTAGGACCGTGCGCTTGATTTCCATGACGTTCGAGCCGGTGTTGCGGATGAGAGAGAGGCGGATGTTAGGCTCGCCGTTGGTGAAGGTCCGGCTGCGGATTTCGAAATGATCGAAATTGACCTCCGCCACGTCGCGCAGGCGGGTGATGGAGTCGCCACGGCGGACGATGATGAGGTCGCGAAGCTCGTCGAGCGTCTGAAAGCGGCCGAGCGTGCGGAGCAGGTAGCGGCGTTTTCCGCTGTCCACATCACCGGCGGATAGATCGACATTGCGCTCGCGGATGGCGTCACGCAGATCGGTGAGGGTGATCTTGCGCTCGGCGAGTTTTGGCGCATCGACAAGGATCTGGATTTGCCGCTGCGCACCGCCGTTGACTTCGACTTGGGAGACGCCAGGGACGCGCTCGAGCTGCACGCGCGTGCGATCCTCGATGAAGTCACGCATCATGTCCA
>JBOFET010000055.1:0-1913 GCA_051648225.1 Luteolibacter sp. | reverse complement strand
CAAGGCACACCGGTCAATCTCCCCTTCGACGTGACCTCCTTCAAGCCGTGGATGGGCGGTGCGGGCATCCCGTGGGGCGTGTGGCTGATGATCTTGTTAGTGATTATTTTCTCCGTGATCCTGCGCTACACCCGCTTCGGTCGGCACATTTTCGCAGTCGGCTCTAACGAACACACCGCCACCCTTTGCGGCATCAATGTCCCCAAGGTGAAAATCTTCGTTTACATGATCGGCGGCGCACTGGCCGGACTCGCCGCTGTGATGAATATGGCGAAGTCCTCGCAAGGCGATCCAACCACGGCGATGGGCATGGAACTGGACATCATCGCCGCCGTCGTCATCGGCGGTGCCAGTCTATCCGGCGGGGAAGGCACCGTGCTCGGCGCACTGATCGGCGCGCTTTTAATGACCACCATCCGCACCGGCTGCGTGCTCAACGGCATCCCCACCCCGTGGACCGAAGTCATCGCGGGAGCGGTCATCATTATCGCCGTCATCATCGACCGCCTCCGCCATCGTAAGGCGTGAGCCAAGCCGCTCCGGCAACATTGCGAGGGGTTCCAAGCACTCGATTGGCACGAATGAAGGCTGGATTCCAAGGACGTCCTTCCTCCATCTTCCGCGCATGACCGCCACTGCCGCAGGATTTTCCATGCCTCCCGAATGGTCGCCCCAAGAGGCGGTGTGGCTTTCCTGGCCGGTCGAGGATCCCCGTCACTGGGGCGGGGCAAAGCGGGAGATCATCTGGGCGAAGTTCGCGGAAATCGCCGCCGCCATCACACGCTTCGAGCCGGTGAGAATCAATGCGCCGCTCGCGGACCACGCGGCGATCCGGGCTGCTTGCAACTCCGCAAAAGCCGTGCCCGAGCGGATCGAACTCTTCGACCACCCGCACAACGACGTCTGGTGCCGCGATCACGGTCCGATTTTCGTGAAACACCCATCCACCGGCGAGGTCGCGGTGACCGACTGGGAGTTCAACGCATGGGGCGGGAAATTTCCACCCTGGGACCAGGACAACACCGTCCCCGGGCGCATCGCCGCTTCGCTTGGCATGCGGTCCTTCGAGGGCGGCATGATCTTGGAGGGCGGCGCCATCGAGATCAACGGCACCGGCCAACTCCTCACCACCGAGGCCGTTCTGCTCAATCCAAACCGCAACCCCAAGCTCGGCCGCGACGAAATCGAACAACGCCTCCGCGATGGACTCGGCGTCTCGGAAATCCTTTGGCTGAAACAAGGCATCGAGGGCGACGATACGGACGGCCACATCGACGATCTCGCCCGTTTCACCGATGCACAGACGATCCTTGCTTGCATCGATCCGGGCGGAGCGAACCACGCCATTCTCAACGAAAATCTCGCCCACCTGCGCGGATTCCTCGCTGCAAACGACCGCCCGTTCGAAGTTCGGGAAATTCCCCTGCCGGAAGCCTGCGAAGTCCCCGGTTGGCGGTTGCCCGTGCTTCCGGCGTCCTATGTGAATTTGCTCGTCGTCAACGGCGGAGTGCTGGTGCCCACCTTCCGCCAGGCGCGCAATGACGACCGAGCGCTCGGCATGATCCGCGAGATGTTCGCAGGTCGGGAAATCGTCGGTATCGATTGCCTCGATCTGGTGGAGGAGGGCGGCACGCTGCACTGCATTTCCCAGCAGCAGCCGGCCTGAGTTTCGCAGGCTGTCTGATCAATGGAGAGCAGCCATCTTGGCTGTTTCGGAGTTTGGGCTTCCAGCCTGAATTCTGCGAGAAAATCGCCACAGCAGGCAAGATGCCTGGCTTCCGTGACAGGCTGGAAGCCTGATCCTCCCTTTTTAAGACAGCCTCTCAGGCGCACGTCTCATACTGCCGCCGCCAGACCGTTTGTGAGTCGAAAAACTCACCGCCCGCAGCCTGCTCAAAGTCGGCTACGGCACC
>JBOFET010000054.1:0-2159 GCA_051648225.1 Luteolibacter sp. | reverse complement strand
GGCAACGGCCTAACCGAGGAGGCGCTGCGGCCATTTTTACTCCGTCGGCTGCGGGTGCATCCTGCGGCTTGGCAATCCACCGCCGTGCTGGATCCCGGGGCGGAAGCGGATGCCGCCTGCTCGCTTGAGAAGGCTCCCGCCGGCGTGGTGCTGCTCGCGGAGGGCTGGTCGCTCTCCCCGGCGCGGATGATTTCCCTGCACGGGAAAATCCGCACCTGTGCCGGACCCGAGGCTCCGGTGAAATTCCTCATCGCGAATGTGAATGCCGAACAAGCACCCGCCGCAGTCACTGCTGACGAGCGGCGGGAATGGTCGCGATTTGTCGATTCCCTGCGTGATCCGGCAGCCGAGGTGTTTTTTTACGAGGATGCCTAAGCCGGCTTGTAGAGCTCGGAGAAAACCATCGTGCCACTGGTGGTCTGGAGGGTGCTGAGCACGATGGCATCGACCGTGGAACCCATTTTGGCGATGGCGTGGTTGACGACGATCATCGTACCATCCGGCAGGTAGCCGACCGCTTGGTGGTCTTCCTTGCCGGTGCGGACCAGCGCGATGCGAATCCGCTCACCCACGGCGATGGCGGGTTTCAAGGCATCGTCGAGCTCGTGGATGTTGAGCACGTCCACGCCCTGGATTTTCGCGACTTTGGATAGATTTTCATCCACCGTCATCAAGCGCGCGCCGAGCAGGCGGGTGGTCTCGATGAGGCGGCTGTGAAGCACTTCGGCATCACCGGAGGACGTGGTGTCGTGGATGGAAATCTGGATGTCCGGTGCTTTCTGGAGTTGCTCGAGGCAGTCCAGTCCCCGCTGCGCGCGGTGGCGGTCCGCATTCGTTCCGGCATCGACTCGTGCCTGCAAGTCATCGAGCACGAAGCGGGGGACGATCAGGCGCCCGTGAAGGAAGCCGGAACGGAAAATCCGCAGCACGCGGCCGTCCATCACCGCTTCCGCGTCGAGCACGACCGGTTGTCCGGAAGAGGCGTCCTGGCGGAAGCGCACGTAGGGGATGATGAAGGCGAAATCGTCGCGGTTGCTGCGCAAGGCGAGCACCGCGCCGAGGAATCCGAGACTCGCATACAGCGTGACATTTACCGTCAGGCGCAGCACGTCCAGCTCCACGCCGGTGGAGCTTGGGTCGTCCTGGAGTTTACCCCGCAGCGCCAGTTCGAGCAGGTTAGAAATTTCCACCCGGGTGAGAAGCCACGCGCAGAATAACCCGACTGCCAGCCCGAAACTGGCGGTGGAAAACCCCCTGAGGGTGAATCCCTTCATCAGCGTCTCGATCCAAATGAAAAACGCCGCAACTCCCAGTCCGCCTAACAATCCGTGGACGATTGAAATGTCGATGAGGCCCTTGGTGCTCAATGCGATCGCCACACCCGCCGCCTCACAGACTAGCAGGTAGATGAGGCGCGCGACGTTGACAGAAGGGTGGGAGGCCATGGAAATTTCGTTGCCGCACCTTCCCCGAGAGCCGCCACTTCAGCAAGACGAAAGCGGGGCTCCCCGAGGACGGCGGATCAGGATCCCGTCGCCTCCTAAGCAGGCCGTTCACGGAATTCCGCTTTGCGGCATCGCGGAAGAACTGGTTTTTAAGATTGCCTCTCAGTTACCGACGTCATCTTGAGGGATGGTGTCGCGAATGAATGATTTCACCCCGCCCTGCTGGATTTGGAGGTAGGTGCAATGCGAATTTGGTATGCCATTTGCTAACGGGTAGTTCTTCCCCCATCCCCCACTCACCAATCACTCGTTGTTTTATGGAAAATTCCTGTTCCCCTCGTAGCTTTCGGATTCTTCCCACCATCGTGGCGATCGGCTTGGGTTCCTGTGCGACCCCGGTCGGAACTGACCGGCAAAGTGTCTCAAGTCGTGGAACTTCATCGCTGTCCAGCCAACTATGCGAAGACGTAAATGTTTACCGTCGTGCTAACGGTTCCAGGAACCTTGTGCGGCATCAAGGCTTGGATCGTCTTGCCCAACAGCATTGTGAATATCTGCGGCGCAACCGCGGCACGTTCAATCTCTACGGCAAGAATGTAAGCCACGATGGCGCGCATGGCCGCCACCTGATCGCCATTAAAAGCCTGAGCATGCTCAACTCGGCCGAGAACATCGCCTCCATCCAGAGAAGTCCCACGGATGCCCAAACCTCTC
>JBOFET010000053.1:0-1522 GCA_051648225.1 Luteolibacter sp. | reverse complement strand
AAAGGTCTCTGTCAGCGACGAATAGGCCGATGATTGCGCCGATCCAGGCCTGTTGCATCTCATCAAGATCAACGGCGCCAAAGGCTTGCAGCGTCAGAAGGGTCAGCGCAATGCTCGCCATGGCCGGGCGGATTCCCGCATTCCAGCCGTCAATCCACGGGACGCCAACCGTCCTCATCGTGGCCCTGACGCCCTCACCCCAAATCTCAACGCCCTGCGCCCTCGCGTCAAACTCCGCCTTGACGGTGACCACCTTCAGGCCCTTGGTGTGCTCAAGCTCAATGATTTCTTTTCGCCTGTCGTGCGCAGCTTGCTCGGCCTTCTCGCTCTTTTCCAAGCGCTCCATCTCTTGCTTGTGGTCGGCCCTGCGCTGGATGTGCCCCACAAGCTCGCCAAAAATCGTCTTGAGTGCTGCGGCTCCGGCAAAGCCGGTAATGCCAGAAGCGCCAGTAAGCGCGGCCAAAGCCGAAGAAAGCCAATCCATCACTTGCCCTTTTTTTCGGCGTGAGCAGGCGCCGCCGATGTGTGGGCGTCCATCCTCGCCAGCATAAGTCGAACCGAGGTATCAAGATCGTGAACTGTTTTCACAAGCTGCTTTCGGTCTTCCGCCTCAGCCTTGCGGGACTCCTCAAGCGCAACCACCTTCTGAACAAGCGTTGCATGATCCTTTGATTGGGCAAAGGCCCAAGCGGCACCGCCCATGATGCTTGAGGCAACGACCGTGCCGGCGACCTTGAGCCAGAAACTTTGATGATCGGACATGATTTACTCCTTTGCCTTCGGCTTGTGGGTCCTCTTGAGCTCGATCACCATCCCCTCAATCTTGGCAATTCTCGTTTCCGTCGATTCAGACCATCCTTCAAGGCGAGAAATCCGGTCCTCATCTGCGCCAAGGCGCTTTGCGACATCCAAAACTTGGCGCTGAAGCTCGGTATTCTCAAGCACAGCGGCCGTATTTTGGTCAAGCCGCCGGACGTAGGAGCCGATAACAGCCTTCGCCGCGTCTTTGGCCAGGTCTTGCCAGCCAAAAAGCTGAAGAGCTGACATCGGAACCACGAAAACAATGGCGAGGGCGCCAGCAGCGCCCCAAACAAATGGGTGAACCCTGGATACGGCAATCGCAAAAACGCCCTTTGCCTCATCACCGCGAGCTGACTGTGCCGGATCACTCATTTGCTGGTTGTCACAAAGGCCCAGAAGTCATCTGAGAGCCTGGGGTTGCAGATGTATTCGGCTGACATGAGGTGGTAGCCGTCTTTGCCCCACGCCTTACCCCAACTATTGCGGACTCGAAACCACAGCTTCCCCGCTTGGTCAAAGAAGTAGCCAACCAAGACCATGCAATGACCGCCAACGCGATCTTCTTGCGTGAAGTCTGGGTCGGGCATGGCGCCGGCCGAGTCAAGCCTGTTGTAGCTGCTGGACAGCATGGAGCCGAAGACAACCGGCATTCCGTTGGCCAAGGCCTGCATAACCGAAGCGGTGTCGGCATTGTTGATTCGGACATAGCCGGTGACGCGCT
>JBOFET010000052.1:0-1701 GCA_051648225.1 Luteolibacter sp. | reverse complement strand
TCCGGATTAAATCCTGCGGAGAACCCGCCCTCGAAGCGGGCCATGAATGCCGCCTTGTCACACCCGTTGCGGATTGCATCGCAGACATAGTCCACATCTGCTAGATTGAGGACCACGAGATAGTTTCCATCGCCCGCCTCGCCGAGTGCCCGCGAGGCGGTGGCACGGGTTTCTTCGTGGTTTGACTTGCCGTGGATGATCGAGGTGAAGCCGTCCTTGGCGTAGCCGCGCACCCGTCTCCAGACCTTCATTACGTCGCCGCAGGTGGTATCCACCACGTAGCAGCCGCGGGCTTCCACTTTATGCATGAAATCAGTGGGTGCCCCGAAGGCCGGGACGATGACCACGTCGTCCTGAGTCAAGTGATCGTAGGTCGAGTCCATTTCCTGCCACGGCAGTGAGACGATGCCCATCTCCCGCAGGTGGCGGTTCACATCTGGGTTATGGATGATTTCTCCGATGAGAAAAATCCGGTTCTCAGGAAAAACCCGGCGCGAGGCGTATGCCAAATCGATGGCGCGCTCTACCCCATAGCAGAACCCGAATTGCTCGGCGAGCAGCACGGTGGTGTTTCCGACCGTGATTTTCCCGCCATGGTCGCGGAGTTTTTCCACCACGGTGGAGTGGAAATGGATCGCCACCTCGGCGGCGACCCGCTCCATGACGTCCGGGCGGCGCACGTTCACCCGGGGCTTCTTCGCACTGCTGGCCGCTTCACTCATCTGCCGTGGGATATAGTTCCAATTTCGGGCCGGACAAACTCATTTTTGACCCGCACCTGCGTCTGACAGAATCGTCGTGAGGTTGAAATCCACGCGATCGGTTCGTTTCGGTCGCTGCGGTGCTTTGAAGCAAATTACTTGTAAACCCGGCATCTCCAGCCGACATAACGAAGCTAGATGTTTGCCGCAAAACCCAGATTCGGCGCATCCACCCGATTTGTCATGAAACCCCTCTCGTTGAGCGCCCTCCTGGCTCTGATGACTCTTACGCAAGCGGCGAAAGGTGAGGCGGTGTTGCAGTATTTCAACACGGACTGGCGGGAACTCACTGCCCGCATCCCGGAAGTGGCCGAGGCGGGTTACAACGCGCTGTGGGTGCCGCCTCCGACGAAGGGCTCGGGCGGACTTTCTGTGGGATACGATGTCTGGGATCGATTCGATCTCGGCAGCAAGGAGCAGCGTGGCAGCGTGCGCACCCGCTACGGCACTGAGGCGGATTTGCAGGTGATGATCGAAACCGCGCATCGCTTCGGGCTGCGTGTCTATTTCGACAATATCATGAACCACAACGCGTTCGATATCCCAGGCTTCAATGCGTCCACCCCCATCGATGTTTATCCGGGATTCGTGCCGGAGGATTTCCACCTGCGCCGCACTGAGGATGGGTTTTACCGAAAATGGGACAACACGCGCGACTGGAACGACTCTTGGCAGGTGCAGAATCTCGGGCTGTCGGATCTGATCGATCTCGCGATCGAGACGCCGAATACAAACCACGGTGCCAATGAAGGCGACGATATCCCGAAAATTTCCTTCATCCGCCATCCGAACCATCCGGAATACTATCTCGATCTGGACCTGCCGTTCACGGTGACCAACGCTGGAGGCACTTTCACCACCTTCACTTTCGCGAACAAAGAGCCATGGTCGGACATCGGAGTGGTCGGCGTGGCAAGCTCGGTCGGAAACGGCCGCTTCG
>JBOFET010000051.1:0-7584 GCA_051648225.1 Luteolibacter sp. | reverse complement strand
CGCCGACTGGAGGGTCGGCGGCACCTCACCCTTTTGCATCATGCAAGTCGCCCGC
Organism: Luteolibacter sp.; assembly: GCA_051648225.1. Taxonomy (GTDB): domain Bacteria; phylum Verrucomicrobiota; class Verrucomicrobiia; order Verrucomicrobiales; family Akkermansiaceae; genus Luteolibacter. The sequence continues at coordinate 7,529 of JBOFET010000051.1, read as the reverse complement.
TACATTCTTCTGTTTTTTGGCATCGCTGTCGGCGGGCCGTGTGATCACGCTCAGGCGGAGAAACCTCCCAATATCCTCCTCATTCTGGTGGATGACATGGGTTACGGCGACCCGGGGTGCTACAATCTCAATTCAAAAATCCAAACGCCGCACATCGACCGGCTGGCGCGCGATGGCATGCGCTTCACCGACGCCCACGCGCCGGCACCGCTGTGCCATCCCTCGCGCTATGGGCTGATGACCGGGCGCTACCCGTTTCGCACGGATGTCTCGGTTTGGCCGACACAGCCGCTGATTGAGAAAGGCCAGGTCACCCTCGCGTCGCTGCTGCGGGATGTGTGCTACGACACCGCCATGGTCGGCAAGTGGCATCTGGGCTTCCGCGAAAACGGCTACGACGAACCATTGCCGGGCGGGCCGGTGGATCGCGGTTTCAACCGCTTTTTCGGATTGCGCGCATCCACTGATATTCCTCCCTATTTTTACATCCGGGGTGATCGCGCGATGGAGCCGCCTACGAGTCAAATCGTGGAAAATCACTCGGCTGGCTGGTCGGCGAACCAAGGTGCCTTCTGGCGGGAAGGCGGGATCGCCCCGGGCTTGGAACTGAAGGATGTGCTGCCGAAATTCACCGAAGAAGTCTGTGCGATCATCCAAACCCAAGCCGCAAAAAGCCCGGCTGAACGAAAACCTTGGATGCTCTATCTCGCCTATCCGGCACCCCACACGCCGTGGTTGCCCTCCAAGGAGTTCGCCGGAAAAAGCGGAGCAGGAATGTATGGTGACTTCGCCATGATGGTGGACGACCAGATCGGACAATTACTTGCTACGTTAGATGAAGCGGAAATGACTCGCGACACCCTGGTGATTTTCACCTCCGACAATGGCCCGGTCTGGTATCCGGCAGATGTCGTCAAATTCGGCCATGATGCGGCCGGCGGTTGGCGCGGCATGAAGGGCGACGCATGGGAGGGTGGCCACCGCATGCCGTTCATCGTCCGTTGGCCCGGGCGCGTCAAAGCCGGGACCGTGACAGGCCAGACGATCTGTTTCACCGACCTGCTCGCGACATTTGCCGACATCTGCGGAAAACCGCTTCCCGCCGGTGCCGGTCCCGACAGTTTCAGCATGCTGCCGGTGCTGGAGGGCCGACATCCCGAGGACCAACCCGTCCGCGGCCCGGTCGTGATGCAGGCGGGCAATTTTGCAACTTGGTCGATCCGCTCGGGTGACTGGAAGCTCATCGATCAACTCGGCTCCGGCGGATTCTCCAAGCCTGCGAGAATACCAGCGGAGCCCGGCGGTCCCAAAGCCCAACTCTACAATCTTCGTGACGACCCGGCCGAGAAGAACAATCTCTATCTACAGTATCCGGAGATCGTCACGCGGCTGGAATCCGAAATGAAACGCATCGTGGAATCCAAACACAGCCGAAACTAACCAGCTCCATGAAATATTACTCCATCAAAGCCTTTTGGCACGTCGTGATCCTGTTAGCTCCAGTCCTCGCGTGCGCTGCTCCGGCTGCCAGCCCACCCAATATCATCATTATCCTCGCCGATGATCTCGGCTACGGCAGTGCGGGCTGTTATAAGGCGGATCCGGATCCGGAACTGATCCGCACGCCGCACATCGACCGCCTGGCGCGTGAGGGCATGCGCTTCACCGATGCCTATTCGACCGGCTCGGTTTGTTCTCCCACGCGTTATTCGGTGATCACCGGCCGCTATTGCTGGCGCTCCTCCCTGAGCAGCGGGGAAGTGGTCAACACGTTCGACCCTCTCCTCATCGAGCCCATGCGTCCGACCGTCGCCTCTGTGCTCAAGGACAAAGGCTACGCGACCGCCATGATTGGAAAATGGCACCTTGGCTATGGCACGGCCAAGAAGGTGGATTACACCCAGAAGCTGATGCCCGGTCCGCTGGAACTGGGATTCGACTATCAGTTTGCCGTGCCGCAGAACCACAACGATGTCACCCATGCGTTTGTGGAAAATCACAAGGTCTTCGGTCTGCGCTCCACCAAGCTCACACCCAGCCCTGGCAACATCGGCCTCGATGCTCCGCAACGCGAAGACCCGAAAACCGAGGGCGTGTTGGCGGATCGGGCCGTGGCATGGCTGGAAAAACAAACACCCGGCAAACCCTTCTTCCTGCATTTCGCTCCCGTCGCCGTGCATGAGAAAATCACGCCCTCCGCGGAGTCGGCAGGCACCAGCAAGGCGGGACCTTATGGCGATTTCATCCACGACCTCGACCGCAGCGTCGGCCGCATCCTCGACACCTTGGAGCGCTTGAAACTTGCCGACAACACATTGGTGTTCTTCACCAGTGACAACGGTGGGGTGCTGGGCAAACCCGGGAGCGCGGAAGAGCAGGCCACTGCTGCCGGCTTGAAAATCAACGGCCCCCTGCGCGGTGGAAAACACGACGTGTGGGAGGGCGGATTCCGCGTGCCATGGATCGTCCGCTGGCCCGGTCGCATCCAACCAGGATCCACCTCCGATCAACTGGTGGGCTCGGTCGATTTTCTGGCCACGCTGGCGGCGGTGGTGGACGCCCCGTTGCCGCCAACCACACCGGATGCGGCGGGTCCGGACAGTCATGATTTCCTGCCGGTCTTGTTAGGTGGCGCGAAAGCCCCGATCCGTCCGCACTTGCTTTTGCAAAGTTCCAAGGGCGTGTATGCCATCCGCAAGGGTCCGTGGAAATTGATCGCAACCAGCGGCGGCATCGCAACCAAGGACGGCAAGCGGCGCAAGTCTCCGGAGGATCCCGGTCACCCCCAACTCTTCAACCTCAAAAATGATCCCGGCGAGACACGCGACGTGTCGAAGGATCACCCTGAACTCATTCGTGAGCTAACCGGAATTTTGGACGCTGACCGCGCTCGCGGCCATAGCCGGAAATGACAGGTTTCCCATCTCCGCCCGTGATAAACTTCGGAGTGTCCGTGGCAAACTCGGTATCACGCCACCAACCCAAGCCGTCTTCGATATCCGAGTAAAGTTTGAGCGGAGGTGGAGCGTCATTTTTGGCAAACATCCACGTGCCGAAAAGGCCGGTTTGAAAACGTTGTCCGGGATATTGGTCTAAAATTGCCAGGCTTTCACATACATGCAAAAACCGGATTGAAGGTTTCAGGGACATTCTCGTTTGGCGCCAGCAGATAGCCAGCCAGCTTGCCTGGTTGGATTCTCCGGTGTTCTGTGCGCTCAGGAAGCCAATTTTAGCCACAAGCGTCACGAGCAGTGACACAGCGGTGAGACGGAAAAAAGCTTGGGTTTCAGGGTTATGATGTTGTCGGGAAGGACGAATGGCGGACGGGTGGATTCCAGTGGCCGGCCAAATAAGAACGTTTCCCCGTGCCGTTTTGCCAACGAGAACCGTCCGTGCTTATTGTATTAATGATGAATTACTCCAGAGGTAGTGGGTTCTATCCCTCGAATGAGGGATGCAAGGGAGGGGGCACATTGATATGCTATCGTTGAAACCCACGATATCTGGTCCCAGTTCTCATCTGATCTCGAATCTAAAATCCCAAATCTAAAATACCATGAAACCCCGCATCCCATCGACCGCCCGTCTCTCCTTCCCCCTCGCCACCGCTCTCGCCGCGCTGATCTCCGCTCAGTCGGTCCAGGCTGTGGACTTTTTCTGGGATCCCACCGCATCAGGGACGAATGCCGGCTCTGGCAGTGGCACTTGGAACGCCGCTGACACGAATTGGTTCGATGGAACCAACAAAGTTTGGGTAAACGCGAATCGTCCGGTCTTCGGCGGTGTGGCTGGCCCGTTCCTGGTGAATGTGGCTGATAACTTTTCCACCACCGGGCTGCTGTTCAATAGGACCGGCTACACTCTGAGCGCCACATCCACGCGGACGATCACTTCCACTGGAAACGTTTCACTCGCTTCGTCGTCAGTGGCCGCCACGATCGGCTCGAATGTCACCGTCACGAGGATAGCGAACGATACGATCACAACAACATCGGGAACCGGCGGAACTCTCAACATTGGCGGCACTGACCAACTCTCCACGGGTGCGCGATATATCAATACGCAATCTGGCTCAACCGGAACTCGCACGCTCTCCATCACAAATGGAAGCATTGTTAACGTGAACTCGGGCGGCTATTTTGGCCAGTCTCCAGATACCGTTTATGATACTGCTGTAAATCCAAACGGGACGTCCATCGTTGTTGGCAGCGCAACCGGCGGCTCCTTGGTGGTCAAGACGGGCGGCATCGTTACTAACGGAAATAACCAAGCGTTAATCCTAGGTGGCGCATCAGCGAGTGGCACACTCACCATCGACGGCGGACAAGTGAATGCGGGCGCTGTCACGGTCGGCACCAACGGCAATCTTCCGGCTGCAAGTGCATACGCCGGCCTTCGTTTCGGGGCGGGGTCGGCAAACGCCAGCGGCACCCGCATTGCCAACCTGAATGGAGGAGTGCTTACTGTTGGACATGTTTATACTGGAACTTCCGCGGCCAGCCCTACTTTTACCAACACATTCAACTTCAACGGTGGCACTCTCAAGGCCAGCATCGACAATTCGACCTTCATGACTGGCCTGACCGCGGCCAATGTCCAAGCGGGTGGCGCTAAAATCGACACCAACTCCTTCGATATCACCATCGGGCAGGCGTTGATTCACGATCCAGCTCTGGATGTGACCCCTGACGGAGGTCTCACCAAGAGCAGTGCCGGAACGCTGACACTCACCGCCTCCAACACCTACACCGGCGACACCACCATCAGCGGCGGCACGCTGCGGATCAGTGGGTCCGGGAGGTTGAATGCAGGAAACTATGCCGGTGCCATGTCCATCTCCCTTGGTGCGACATTTGAAAGCGCGATCACCGGATCCCAGACCCTGAGCGGAGTCATCACCGGCGGCGGCACTTTGACCAACAGCGGCGGTGGTGGATTGATCCTTTCGAATGGCAGCAACTCTTACGGCGCGCTAAGCATCAGCAACGCCAACAGCCGGGTCGTCATCAACACCAACGCCACGGCGCTGCCCGCCGCAGCCACGGTCGAGATCACCAGCGGCGCTCTCGTGTTTGCCGCTCCAGCCACCCGTGACAATGCGATCACGGTTTCATCCGGCGGTGTCCTCTCAGCGCGGGCGACGACAACTCTCAACAATGTCACCCTTCCCGCCATCGGCAGCGTCATCTTCAACAACGATGACGCGAACACCAGCCTGCTGACCATCAGCAACGGTCAAACCCTGACCGGCAACTTGACGGTCCAGGTCGGCGGAAGCCGCATGGGAATCGCCACCACAACTCTCGGTGCGGTGACCTTGTCCGGCAATCTCACCGGCGGCGGTGGTCTCGTGGTGGCGAGTTCGGGAAATTTCGCCAACAACCCCACTTTGTTCGGCACCGGCATACTCACCCTTTCAGGCAACAACACCTACACCGGCGACACCACCGTCAACAGCGGAGTGCTTGCCGTCACCGGAACTTCCATCCCGGATACCGGCAAACTCGTCATCAATGATCCCGGAAAGGTGGACCTCACCAATACCGAATCTGTCAGCACACTGTTCTTCGGCCTCATAGAGCAACCCTTGGGCAGCTACAGCGCCAGCAGCGTTCCAGTCGGTGCGACGATCACAACCGCCAGCTTCACCGGCAGCGGGACGCTCACCGTTGGCCCTCCCAGCGGTGGCTTCTCATCGTGGATCACCCAAGCCTTCATCAATGGTACCGTTCCCGCGCTCCAACAAGGCCCTAACGACGACCCCGATAACGACGGCATCAGCAACCTTGTGGAATACGCCATCGCCAGCCAGGACCCGACGGTGCCCAATGCCTCGATCGGCAGCTTCAACGGCACTCTCCTGAGCTTCTCCAAGCGTCTGGATGCCAGCGGCCTCACCTACGCCATCCAGGAGTCCACCGACCTCGGTATCGCGGATGACTGGGATGAAGTCGGCAGCTACACGGAAAACACGGCAAGCACCATCTCCCACACCCTCACCCCCGGCACCCCGGTTAGGAACTTCCTTCGCCTCAAAGTGGCCAAAACCCCATGACAGAATTTCCGATGATTTGGCACGAATCCCTTGATTTTCATGACCTGTCCAGAGGGCAGATTCAATGGAATCTTCCTTGATCGAATCCGGCCCGCCTCGGCTCATGGTTCAGTCATCGACCCAGCATTATCTGTTCCTGCAATCTTCGGCTCAAAGGGCTTTTTGTAATTGATCATCATGCATCCATCCACCACCCGCCGCCACTTCCTCAAGTCCGCCACCGCTCTAACCGGCGGAATGTTCGCCCCGAACCTCCTCTTCGGCAAGGAGGCTCCGGCGGCTCTTAACGTCGCCGCGATCGGTTGTGGCGGTAAGGGCCGCAGTGACATCTCCGAAATCGCGCCCGGCAACCGGATCGCCTTCCTCTGCGATGTGGACCGAACCAAGGCGGGCGAGGCAATCGAGAAATTTCCCGATGCCCGTTATTTCTCCGACTACCGCGAGATGTTCGCCGAGGTTGCTGACAAGATCGACGTGGTCACCGTATCGACTCCCGACCACATGCATTTCCCGATCGCCATGGAGGCGATCCGCCTCGGCAAGCCGGTCATGGTCCAAAAGCCATTATCTAACAATCTGTGGGAAACCCGTGCTCTCGCCAACTACGCCAAGGAAAAAGGCGTGCTGACGGTGATGGGCAACCAGGGTGCCACCATGCAAGGCACCCGCCTGCTTCGCGAATGGATCGAGGCCGGGTTGATCGGCGAGGTGAAGGAGGTTCATTACTGGACGAACCGCCCGATCTGGCCGCAAGGCCCCGGCATCGCATTGCCGCCAGCGCCCGTTCCGGAAACGCTCAACTGGGACGTGTGGCAAGGCACCTGCGCGACCGACCGACCCTACAGCACGGCGATCCATCCGTTCGCCTGGCGGGGTTTCTGGGACTACGGTTGCGGTGCGCTGGGCGACATCGGCTGCCACTGCATGAACTCCGCATTCTGGGCGCTCGACCTCAAGGGAGACTTCGTCGTAGAGGCCAGCAAAGTCTCGGAGTTCGATGATACCTTCGCCCCGAAGCGCTCCAGCCTCGTCTATCACTTCCCTGCCAAGGGCAAGCGTGCCGCCGTCAAGGTATTCTGGCAGGATGGAGTCGCGGATCCCAATACAGACAAAGACTTCGTCCGTCCGCCGGGACTTCCCGCCGACGTCCAACTCAATCCCCAGTTCGGCCAGGTCTTCATCGGCAGCGAAGGAATCATTTTCTTCAATGACGCCTACTGCAGCACCACGCCGGTGCTCTTCCCGGACACACTCATGGAAAAAGCCCGGGCCATTCCGAAAGTCTTTGAACGAGTCAAAGGCGGCCCCACTCGAGAACTCTGCCTTGCCATCCGTGGCGAGGGTCCCAAGCCGGTGTCTAACTTCGAGGACCAAGCCGGCCCGCTCACCGAAATGGTGCTGGCTGGAAATCTTGCTGTCCGCTTGGGCAAAAAAATTGACTGGGATACCCAAAATCTAACTGCCCGCAGCTTGC
>JBOFET010000050.1:0-2921 GCA_051648225.1 Luteolibacter sp. | reverse complement strand
CGCTCCAGCAACTGGCGCTTCGAGCAACACAACATGGCCTGGACATCCTTCGACGGCCGCCGCCTCGCCCTCGGCATGAAGCTGCCCCTCCGCATCATCGCCATCGACAAGATCAAGCGCTTCGTCGATTTCGCGGTCGCCGGCGCACCTACCACCGAGGGAGTGAAACCCGGCAAAGGCATCCGCCCGCCTGCGAAAGGCCACGCGAAAGGTTCCAAGAAACCCACCCCGAAACCCGCCGCAAAAACCGGCCCGCAGAAAAAACGCGGCGGTTCCTCGCGCAGGCGGAGGTAAAATAGGCAGGGAGGACATGTCCGGGTAACTCGGAGAACATGTCCGGGTATCCCCCACTTCCTGTCCAGGTATCCCCCACCTCCTGTCCGGGTATCCCCCACCCCTGTCCGGGTATCTCCCACTTCGTGCCGGATTAGCCCCCACCTGCTGCCCGGGTAGCCCCCACTTCGTGCCTGAGTAGCCCCCACTGCGTGCCGGACTATCCCCCACTTCGTGCCCGAGTAGCCTCCACCTCGTGCGCGGGTAGCCCCCACCTCGTGCGCGGCTAGCCCCCATCTCATGCGCGGGCAGCCCCCACTTCGTGCGCGGGTAGCCCCCAGCTCCTGTCAATCTGCTATCCATACCATTGGTTTCCAATCACTTGCGCACATCCCGCCGCCCCGCATTTCCCGCTTCCCAACCGCCGTGCAAATTGCCACCTTTCATAGGGGAATGATCCCGTAAACAACCAACACACCACCATGAACGATAGAGACGTACGCCGCCTTGAACGCATCGAGAGGGTCGAGACCTTCCTCGAAACCCACATCGCCGATTTCACCCCCGGCGGGATCGTTGCCACCACCCTCGCGGAGATCAAACTCATCATCACCGCCCTCAACAAAGCCCGCGTCGGCCAGATCCGCACGCCGCTCACCAAGCAGGAAATCATCCTTGCGCTCCGCGAACGGTTCAAAGCCATCGCCCTCACCGCCCGCTCCATCCACATCAAACCCCCCGACTTCCCCGAGGGCGATTTCCGCACGCCGGACGAAGATAGCGAGAACGTCACCACCGCCCACGCCGACCACCTCCTCACCCTCCTCCGGGATGGCGATGAAGACACCCCCGAGCAACTCGCCGCAAAAGCGGCCCTCCGCGCCCGCTTCATCGAGTTCGAAATGTCCGCCGACTTCGTCACCACCCTCCACACCCTCCGCGTTTCCCTCGACGACGCCAACGCCGGCAAATTCAGCGACAACCAGGAAGGCCTGGAATCCACCGCCGAGATCGCCCTCCTGCTCAACCAGGCCAACGACGCCGTCACCACCCTCCACGGCCCCATCCAGAACAAATACGAATCCCAGCCCGATAAGATCCACGCCTGGAAACGCGCCTCCCGCATCGAAAGCGACCCCCAGCCCCCCGAAGACCCCGAGCCGCCGACACCGTAAAAGGGAGGCAAGGCGCCACCGAGTTCGTTAGAATGAAATCCACCCCGGCGGCACCACCGCCGGGGTGATTTTATCGGGTGCCGTCCGTGGGGAATTTTTCCCTTCCCGAACCCCGGCGGGTGATTTGGAATGGCGGGAGATTTCCATGCCCCGCCTCTTTCCCTCCCGCCCATGAACTCCGTTGAGATCGCCGAAGCCGTTTCGACGCTGATGGAGCAGCCGTTTGACCCGGATAAATTCCCATTCGCATTCCTGGAGGCATTCGGTAACAAGGAAACGACCCTCAGGAAGCTGAGGAGCGGAGACTCGAACAAATCCGACCTTGGCGGCGTTCTCCAGCGCAACAACATCCACCTCACGGTCTGCGCGCCCGGTGAGGCGGCGAAGACGCTGAAGGCGTTGCGGGAAAGTCCTGCGACGGCGCGGCACAAGGCCAAGTTCATCCTGGCCACCGACGGCGAGACCATCGAGGCGGAGAATCTGGCCGATGACGATGAACCCATCGTATGCTCCTCTGCGGAGTTTTCCGACCACTTTGGCTATTTCCTTCCGTTGGCTGGGATCACGACCGTCAAGCAAATCCGGGAAAGCTCCTTCGACATCAAGGCCACGGGTCGCTTGAACCGGCTCTACATCGAGCTGCTCAAGGACAACCCTGAGTGGGCCACCGCCGCGCGCCGCGAGGATCTGAACCACTTTATGGCCCGGCTGATCTTCTGCTTCTTTGCGGAGGACACAGACATTTTCAGCGAGAGAGGCTTATTCAGCTCAAAAGTGGAGCAGATGAGCGCGGGTGATCCCTCGAAGACTGGCGAGGTGATTTCAGAACTTTTCCGTGCGATGAACATCTCGATCCGACATGAGGGAAAAATCGACTATCGCCACCGCGAAGCGGCGGGCATCCCCAACTGGGCGAATGTCTTCCCGTATGTGAACGGCGGGCTATTTACAGACAGCGTCGAGGTTCCCCACTTTAGTAGGATCGCCCGCGCCTACTTGCTCAAGGTCGGCGAGCTGCCATGGCAGAAGATCAATCCCGATATCTTCGGCTCCATGATCCAGGCCGTGGCTGATGATGAGGAGCGCGGCGCGCTCGGTATGCACTACACCAGCGTGCCGAACATCCTCAAGGTGCTCAACCCGCTATTCCTCGACGAGCTGCGGGAAAAACTAGAGGAGGCAGGGGATAACGCCCGCAAGCTGCTGAACCTGCGCCAACGCATCGCCCGCATCCGCGTCTTCGATCCCGCCTGTGGCTCCGGTAATTTCCTCGTCATCGCCTACAAACAGATGCGGGATATCGAGGCGGAGATCAACCGCCGCCGCGGAGAAATCGAGCGCAAATCTGACATCTCGATCAAAAACTTCCGCGGCATTGAGATTCGCCACTTTTCTTGTGAGATCGCCCGACTCGCCCTCATCATCGCCGAGTATCAATGTGACGTGCTCCATCGGGGACAACAACTCGCGCTC
>JBOFET010000049.1:0-5058 GCA_051648225.1 Luteolibacter sp. | reverse complement strand
AGCTTTCCCACTGGCTGACATGTCAGCCAGTGGGAAAGCGGGAACATGTTCCCGCAGTCCGAAGGGGATCATTCCGGTGCGTGAACCAGCAGCACGATCTCACCTTTCGGCGGATGCGCCTGGAAATGCGCCAGCACCTCGAAGGCGGTTCCCCGGTGATAGGTCTCGAATTTCTTCGTCAACTCCCGAGCCACACAGGCGCGGGCGAGGGGATTCACCTCGGTTAGGATTTCCAGCGTGGAAACAATCCGGTGCGGCGATTCAAAGAAAATACCGGTCTCCCCCGACTCCAGTGCGGCCGTGAGCGCGCTGCGCCGCTTGCCGGATTTCACCGATAGAAATCCGCCGAAGCGGAAGGCGTGGCAGGGAAATCCCGAGCCAATGAGTGCTGTGATGACCGCGGATGGCCCGGGCAGCACTTCGAGCGGCGTATTGGATTCAATGCAGGCCTGCACCAGCCGATAGCCGGGATCCGAGATGCCGGGCATCCCCGCGTCGCTGATGACGGCGATGGTTTCGCCCGCTCTCGCAGCGGCGATGAGATCCGGTGCACGGCGGGCCTCGTTGTGCTCGTGGAGCGAGACGAGTGGTTTTCCGGAAATGCCATGATGGGCTAACAACTGTCCGGAATGGCGGGTATCCTCGCAAGCGATGCGGTCCGCAGCGCGCAGGATCTCCAGTGCACGGAGCGTGATGTCGCCCATGTTGCCGATAGGAGTCGGGACGAGAATGACGCGGCCGGTGATTTCAGGGGATGCGTCCATCATTCAGGCAAGATGAATGCCGTGCTCTAACCGGGTGCGTTCTTCATCAGAAATCAACTTCGGCCTGCCCTCGTGATCGACCCGCACAGTCGTCATACTGCCGAAAGCGGCGATCTCTCCCGCCGCGTTTAGCACTTCAAAATTCCAAGCGACGGAAGAAGCTCCAATCCGCGAAATATCTAGCAGTACCTCGAAACGATCACCGCACGTGAACGGCCGCTGATAGTCGCAGGACACTTTCACCCGCGGCCATCCACCTTGTGCGCGGTCGAACACGAGGACTTCGCGCCCCCGCAAAAACGCGTGTTCTGCCACTTCCACGTATTTGAAAACGTTCGGAAAGTGCATCCAGCCGCTGGCATCGGTATCGCCGAATGCGATTTCGCCCGCCTGCCGATAGACCGGATTTTCCATGGGCGGGATCAATCGAACTTGCTCACCAGCACCGACGCGTTGTGACCGCCGAAGCCGAAGCTGTTGCTCAGCGCGACCTTGACGGGCACCTCGCGGGCGATGTTAGGAACCACGTCCAAATCACATTCGGGGTCCTGGTCGTCCACATTGATCGTCGGTGGAATGACGCCGTCCCTGATGGCCATGACACTTGCGATGAGTTCCACGCCACCAGCCGCGCCGAGCATGTGGCCGGTCATCGACTTGGTGGAACTCACCATCAGACCGTTCGTCGCATAGTCGCCGAACGCGAGTTTGATCGCCTTCGTTTCCGCGACATCCCCGAGGCCGGTGGAGGTGGCGTGGGCGTTGAGATAGTCCACGTCTTGCGGATTTTTTTTCCCGTGTTTGAGCGCCATGCCGATGGCGTAGGCCGGGCCGCTGCCATCCGGTGAAGGCGCGCTGAGGTGATAGGCATCCGCGCTGACACCGTAGCCGATGAGCTCGGCGTAAATTTTCGCGCTGCGCTTGAGAGCGTGTTCGAGTTCCTCGATGACGACCACGCCGGCACCTTCTCCCATGACGAATCCGTCACGGTTCCTGTCGAAGGGCCGCGAGGCTTTTTCCGGCTCGTCGTTGCGGGTGCTCAGCGCCTTCATGCTGCTGAAGCCGGCATACCCCATGGGTAAAATCGCCGCTTCCGCGCCGCCGCAGACGAAGGCGTCCGCGTCTCCGAATTTAATGATGCGCCATGCCTCGCCGATGTTGTGGTTCGACGTCGCACAGGCGGTGACGATCACCATGTTAGGCCCGTGCAGGCCGAATTCCATCGAGATGATGCCGCTGGCGATGTTGGAAATCATCATCGGGATCGTGAACGCGGACACGCGCTTGGGTCCCCGGTTCATGTAGGTCGTGTGCTCGGTCTCGAGGGTGGAAAGGCCGCCGATGCCGCTGCCGACCATGACCCCGAAGCGACGTGAATCGATGGTCGAAATGTCGATGCCGCAATCTTCCATCGCCATTTTCGAGGCGGCGACGGCGAGTTGCACGTAGCGGTCCGAGCGGCGGGCGTCCTTGGGCACATTGAAATAGTCGTCTGCATTGAAGTCCTTCACCTCGCCGCCGATTCTACAATCGAATGCGGTCGTATCGAACTGAGTGATGGGGCCGATGCCACTGCGCCCTTCTTTGAGACCGTCCCAAGTGGTCGCCAGATCCTTGCCAAGTGGGGTGATACATCCAATGCCGGTGATGACGACGCGTCGTTCGCTCATAAGTAGTGGGGAAGCGTGAAGTCTTGGGACCCACCACGCAAGCCTCATCATCACCCGGGCTATTTGACTCGATCTGAATGAGTTATCTGTCTTTCATGGCAGTCCCCGCAGGGCTGAGGATGAGGTCGTCCGCGTTGTGCGGAACCCGGTCCGGACCCGCCGAGCGCAGTTCCAGTCGCCGCCACGCCTCGGGATGGACGATCAACGGGCTGCCCCAACGGTCCACCAGCAGGCCCTCGCTGGAAAACACCGGATGCCCCGTGGAAACGAAAACCTCGCGGTTCGCATTCTCGCCGCGGAGCGCGGCGGAGAGATCCTCGTTGCCGCCGATCGGAAACCGACTGGATTCTTTGATTACCGAGAAATAGCCAGTCGTCACGCGGTGGATTTTCCGCAGGTCTTCGATGGGCGGCGTGGAAGGATCGGCGTAGCCCGCGAGCAGGGACTCCGTGGCCGTCGGCTCTGTCGGTGGAGGTGGTTTGATTTCGCTTCTCACGGGTGGCGGAGGCGGCGACTCGACGGGAAAATCGAGGTGGTTCGAAACCCAGATGACCATCGCCATCAGGGTGAACAGGAGGATGACGACCACGATGGGCAGCGACCGACGCATGGCGGATACAAAGCATGAACCGAACCGGGTTCCAATCCCAAACCGGGGGCCAACTGGCATTCCTTCCAAGAACTTTCTGCTTCCCCTGCTCCCGTGAAAATCCAATTCTTAAGGATGCCGAAGCATCTCATGCGAAGCATTCCCTCCCACCTCCATCCCTTGAGGCCGAAGGACGAAAATGACTCTTTCGCCTGCCGGAACTGCGGATTTGTGATGGGGTGTTTTCTATTTTGCCTGACTCTAACTGCCACAGCGCAGCTGACTCACCCAATCGCCGATCCGGCCCAGTCGGGTCTGAATGTGCGGCTGGAGCCTTGGCTAACAATCCCGATCCAGGCGGAAGACACCACCTCGCCCAAGGTTCGTCTCAATCACCTGAAACCTTGTCCTGGCAGCTCGCGGTTGTTTTGTAACAACCTGAACGGTCGTCTGTGGGTCATCGCAAGCCCGGCAGCCAGCAGCGCCTCGGATTTTCTGAATCTCGCCACGTATTTTCCTAACTTCATCCGCACGCCAGGTCTTGGGACCGGTCTCAGTTCATTCGCCTTTCATCCGGAATTCGCCATCCTGGGTGCCCCAGGCTACGGTCGGTTTTACACCGCCCATAGCGAAAAGAAAACTGCCGTGGCCGTTGACTTTTCCGGCCCTCTGAGTGCGTCCACCAGCCAGATCGGCACGGTCGTCGAGTGGACCATGAACGATCCGGCGGATAACTCGATCACGGCTGGCAATCACACTTTTCGGGTGCTCTTGCGCATCGGTTTTCCATTTCATTTTCACAACATTCAGGAAATCGCCTTCAATCCGAATGCCGTCCCTGGCGATGAGGATTACGGATGCTTGTTCATCTGTGTAGGGGACGGAGGCTCGCTCGCGGTTTCGCCCGCCGTGCCGGGAAATCTCGGTCGGATCGATTCGCCGCTGGGTACCATTTTCCGGATGGTCCCAATCCGCGCCTCGGCGACTGCCAGTGGATTTTCCGCTGCCGACTTCACCCTGTCATCTAACGGCCAATTTTACATTCCATCCGGCACCGCCAACGCCAATCCGTATTCGAATGCCAGCGACCCCACGCCGGGCGACGGCTATCCGGTGGTTCGCGAAATTTACGCCAACGGCTTTCGCAATCCCCACCGGATCACTTGGGACAGCGGCGGATCGCAAAAGATGTTTTGCGGAAACATCGGTGAAGTCCAATGCGAGGAGGTGGAGTTGGTGCAAAAAGGCCGGAACTACGGCTGGCCGGCACGCGAGGGTTCGTTTCGGTTCCTGCCGTCCGATCCGACTCACGTCTATCCACTCAGCCCGAGCCCGGACACGGGAAGCACCTACACCTATCCGGTCGCTCAATACGACCATGCCACTGGATTCTCCATCGTCGGCGGGCCGGTCTATCGGGGCGCTGCCATTCCCGAGCTCTACGGAAAATACCTCTGTGGAGACATCGTCAACGGCAAGCTCTGGATCGCCGACGAAGCGGCGATGATCTTGAGCGCGAGCACAGCGACCGGACAAGCCGCCGTGCCGCTCGAGGAGCTTGGGGTGAAGTCCGGCACCACGGCCACCTCGCTTCTATCCATTCTCGGTGCGAGCCGTGCTGACCTCCGCTTCGGCACCGATCAAGCCGGTGAACTCTACGTAATCTCGAAACGGAACGGCACCATCTACCAAGTGAAGCAGGACTCGGACCCGAACTATGTCCCGCTTGTTGGGAATCGTGCCACGTGGGGAAGTGGCGCCCGCAACTTCGAAGACGGAAAGCTCGACGGTATTTCTATCAGTCATCCCGGCACCGCTGTCCTGATCGTGAACGACCCTGTCGAAGGGGCCGCCAACCGGGTGCTCCGCGTGCAGAACCCTGGTAATGCCACCACCTTCGCAAGTTCATTCGACATTCCCGAGATTCCGGACGACTCCACCGCCACGCTTTACTTCCGGTTTTTCATCCCGGACCAGAATCACGAAGTCAGCTTCGGCCTCAGCGATTCGGTGAATCCCGTGGACTACGAGGATT
>JBOFET010000048.1:0-2205 GCA_051648225.1 Luteolibacter sp. | reverse complement strand
TTTCACGTGATCGCGCCGCCCCGCTCATCGGGCGGATACTCGAGGCCTCAAGAATCGAAAAAGCATGATCGCCGAACTTGCAACCCGCGAAACGGAGATCGCCACGATGCGTAGGCTTCACCGAATACGCAAAGGCCAGGACTGCCCGGTGTGCGGCATGCACTTCGGATGGAAGAGGCAGTTCACAGCCCATGTGCTTGGATGCGGAGCGGCAGACGCAACGATTCGCCGAAAGATTAAACCATGAAAATTCCCAAAACAAAAGATGCGGAAAGCGGCGAATCTCGCCCCCTAAGGGTTTTGCCAAAAGGTCTGAAAACCTCTGAAATCCTTGTTTTTCTTAGGGAAAATAGCGGATACTCACTTGCGGAAATAGCGGCGATTACCGCCACCCCCATGGAAACTATCCGCAACTGGTCACGCGAAAGGAACTGCCCTTGCGAGTCCAAGCGTCTCGATCTCATCCGCATTTTCGCCTCGCCCGATGTGCAGCCATCCCGGCGCGCCCGGCTCGCAGCACACCGCGCCCACGGCCTCACCTGGGACGCGTCCAAGCGGATCTGGAAGCTCCGGCTCACCATCGACATGGGCAAGAAGGTCGTCGGCAAGCGCATCGGCCAGTCCATGCGCACCGCGGATCTCGAGCTCGCTATCGAGAAGCGCAACGCGGTCGTCGCGGCCTACCAGAAGCTCGGCCTCACCGTGAGGGTCAGCCTGCAGAATCGCGGACATCTCGCAAGAAAGGCGGCACCATGAAGGCCCCAACGGGCAAATTTTCGGGCGACCCAGAGGCCAGAACAAATTACCAATCAACACCGATACCAAAATGACGAATCCAAATATGCACATCGAAAACATCGAAAACATCGCCGCCGATCAAATCACGGACGGCGGTGAACTCTCCGTAACCACCTATTACAGCCCGTGCGTCTGGATCATGAACGCCGATGGCTACCTGCGCGTGGTCTGCGATGCTACAGGCCACTACACGGAAACGCGGGTGGATCACGCCACGCTGATTACTGCCGGGTGGACACCACCTGCGGCGAGTCCAGAGAACGTCCAAAGCGCAGGCGATCCCGAGGCGCGAACCAATAACCAGTAATCAAAATGCCACAAGAATCCACCACTCCCACGCATCCGCAGACACCTTCCTCGGGGTCGCGTTCTTCCGCGATTTGTTCTCCCTCTTCGGGGGTGGACTCCGACTCCATCGTCGCGTCCTGTGACTGCCTCACAAAAACGCCCGATGTGAAATACCACAAAGCAGGATGCAAATATCGACTCATCTCCGAAAGGGATACGGCACGGCAAATCGCGGAATACTTGCGCGATTTGATGCCCGTCAAAGGCAAGCCACTTCCTTGGGCGAACGACTTAGGCCATGCGTCGCCGGAACACGCGCCCAAAATTGATCAGACGGCCTCCTCGGCGTCGCATGTGCCGACTTGTTCGCTTGGTTTTTTTTCTGACGGTGGTAATTCAAAGGAATGTCCGAAGTGAATCAGCAAATCCTAACGATCAAATACAACATCGACAAGCTCGTTCCCCTCAAGGACTTCGTGGCCAGCCTCGACTCGTTGGAACGTCTGCACGGGCAGGGAGAACTTCAACTCTGCGTGAAGGAAATCCGAAAAGGGTCTTACATCTTCGACCTCATCAATCAGATACCAGATGCAGTAGTGGTGGTCATGCCAACAATAGTTGAGCAAGACCGGCAGACCTGTCAGGGAATTCGATCTCGGGGAGGTTGAGAAACTGGGCATGCTGGGCGCCACGGCTGCGGAGGTGGCCGCTTGGTTCGGCTGCGGGACACGCACCGTCGAGAGGCGCATGGCCAAGCTGGAGGGCGACTTCCGCCGCGCCTACGACACGGGCTTCGGTAGGCTGAAAATCTCCCTGAGGCGAAAGCAGATCGAATCCGCGAAGGCCGGGAACACGACCATGCTGATTTGGCTCGGCAAGCAGCTACTCGACCAGGCGGATAAGCGGGAGATTGTCCAAGAGGCAACTATTACCGAGCGAGTCGCGCCGCTGACTCTTACTCCGGAGGATGAGGCTTTCCTGAGGAGAAAGAGTCTCCTGAGTCAGGGGACCACGCCGCTTGATTGACCAGTTTCCGAGTCGCGACTGTACTGAAAACGTGGCCAGCCCGAACAACCCGAAGAAGGGAAAGACTCAGAGGAAGAAGCGATCTCCCGGACG
>JBOFET010000047.1:0-4318 GCA_051648225.1 Luteolibacter sp. | reverse complement strand
TGATCTGTAGAAAAGACCCAAGACATAAGACTTGGAGACATAAGATGGGATTTGTCGTCTTTTCTTTTCTTGAGTCTTGCGTCTTGAAGTCTTGAGTCTTCCTCCCCATGGCTAGATTCCACCTCCCACCCAAAGCCTGGCAGGAAAACCCCGCCCTCACCGGCGACGAGGCCCGCCCTCTCTCGCAGGTGCTTCGCCTGAAACCGGGCGACGCGGTCATCGTCTTCGACGGCCATGGTCGCCGCGCCTCGGCGGAAATCCGATCCGTTTCCCGCGATCGCGTGCCGCTGAAGCTCGGAGAAATCCTGCCATCTCGCTCGCCGCTGCCCGCCATCATCCTGGCGCAGGCGATTCCGAAAGGAAAAAACATGGACCTCATCGTCCCGAAATCTGTCGAGCTCGGCATCGCCGCGATCCAGCCGTTAGTCACGCGCCACACCGTGGTGCAACCGGGCGACGGCAAGTCCGAAAAATGGCGACGCAACGCGCTTGAAGCGTGCAAGCAATGCGGGCAGGACACCTTGCCGGAAATCGCCGAGCCACTTGCCTTCGAACGCTGGATTTCAACCCAAGCGGAAGCACCGGGCTTGAAACTCATTGCCTCGCTCGCACCTGGCGCACGTCCCCTGCGCTCGTTGTTGAGAGATCATCCGGGGACGATCCAAGCTACGTTACTCGTCGGGCCGGAAGGGGATTTCTCCACTGAGGAAACGACCGCTGCACTTGCCACCGGGTTTCTGCCAGTTTCGTTAGGCTCTATCGTCCTGCGGGTCGAGACCGCGACGTTATTCTGCTTGTCAGCGCTGCGGTATGAGTTCGACGACGAGTAATCCTTCAGGATCGGACTTGGCGAATCCTTCATCCGTGATCATGTTCCCGCACATTTCCACGGCATGAAAATTCTTAGTTACCTTGATTCCGGCTACGCCCCGTTTGTCCGCCGCCTCCACCGCCGTGCCTTGCCGGAACCCGGCGTGCGTGATTTGGTCACCCAGATCATCGCGGAAGTGGCGGCGAAAGGTGACGAGGCGCTGTTCACCTTCACCAAGCGCTTCGATGGCGCGACGCTCACCGCGAAGACCTTGTTCGTCAGCGAGGCGGAATTCGCTGCAGCCGAGGCCGCCGTCACCGCAGAAACGAAGGTGGCTGTGGCCCGCAGTTTGAAGAACATCCACCGCTTCGCCAAACTCAGCCTGCGCAAGGACTGGTCTGCAAAAAACGCGGAAGGTGCGACCGTGGGCGAGCGCTTCACGCCGTTCGACCGGGTGGGCGTCTATGTGCCGGGCGGCAAGGCACCGCTGGTTTCCACGGCGCTGATGACCGCCGGATTCGCCCAAGCGGCAGGCGTGCCGGAGATTCTAGCAGCCACGCCTTGCGGTCCGGACGGCTCGGTGAACCCCGCCCTGCTTTATGCGATGAAGGCCGCCGGCGTCACCGAGGCAATCAAGGTCGGTGGCGCGCAAGCGATCGCGGCACTTGCCTTGGGAACCCACTCGATCCGGCCGGTAGATCGGATTTTCGGCCCGGGTAACAGTTTCGTGGTCGAGGCGAAGCGCCAACTGGTAGGTGCCGTTTCCATCGATCTTCTCCCCGGTCCGAGTGAAATTCTCATCCTCTCCGACAAGACCGGAAACGCGGAATTCATCGCCGCCGACATTCTCGCCCAGGCGGAGCACGGCGGAGATAGCGTGGTCGGCTTCGCGACGGATTCCAAAGCGCTGCTAGGGAAGGTGGTGAAAGCCATCGAGCGGCAGCTGACGACTCTCTCCCGCTCGAAAATCATCCACGAGGTGCTCAAGCGGGGCACGTTCCTGCTGCACTTGAAATCGTTTGCAGAGGGAGTCGCCATTTGCAATGCCTTCGCGCCGGAGCACTTGTCGCTGATCACCGCGGACGAGGATCGTTGGCTGCCGCAAATCCGCACGGCGGGCGCGATCTATCTGGGGAACGACTCGCCGGTCGCCGTCGGAGATTTCCTAGCAGGACCCAGCCACACTCTGCCGACCGGCGGCTCGGGCCGTTCGTTTTCCGGCATCCGTGCGGACCAGTTCCAGCGGCGGACCAGCATCGTGCGGCTCGACAAGGCTTCGGTGAGAAAATCGCTGTCCGTGGTGGAGGAGTTCGCCCGCATCGAGGGACTCGACGCGCACGGCAGATCCACGGCCATCCGGCTTGAAAAATGAGCTTCATCGCCCTGCATGTGGAGAAACGGTGAAGTTTGATCCTGCTAGGTAATCCCATGATCGCAAGACTCATCTCGATTTTTCTAACATGCGTTTCAGCCGCGCCGCTGTGCGCCCAAGGATCGGCGGGGTTCAGTCCGGCGTTGCGCCCCGCTTTCGAATACGGACCGCGTCCTCCCCAGTCGGTTTTCGATCCGGGCGGCTATCTGGATCCCGCGTTTGCAAAGGTGATTTCCGACCCGCTGGAGGCACTTTTCAAAAAGGAAGGGATCGATGTGGTGGTGGTGGTTTTACCGGATCTTGGCAAGGCCCCGCCCGAGCACATCGCCCAGTCATTCGGCTCGGCTTGGTGTCTTCCCGCGCTCCATTGCGTGGTGATGCATGTGCCGGGCCACGAGGGTAGTCCGTGGATTTTTCCAGATGGGAAACTCGTGGATCATCTTGATCCGGCGCATGTCGAGAAAGCCGTGGGTGATGCGCGGCGCAGGGCTGCCGCCGAGGCCAAGGATCCCGACCAGGTGAAAGCCGCCGCAGAGGAAGCGGCCGACCTGCTTCGTTACTGGATGGCAAATGCGCTGAACCGCACGGAAATGATTCAGTTCGAAAAAGCCCGCATGCGGCAAGAGTTAGAGACTAAGTCGCAGCAATGGAAAATCGCCACAATGGTCGCTGCGGCTGGGGCGATCCCCTTGATCGCAGGGGTTTGGGTGGTTTTTGTCATCCTCCGCAGGCGGGGTCCCGGTCATTTTCCCACACCAGATTGCCGTGCGCCCCACGCGGGCGAGAGCCGCGAGGTCGTGGATCCCGAACCACCCTCCCGCTGATTTTTCGCCATGAATACGCATAGCTTCGTTTTTTCACTTCTGATCTTACCACTGGTTTCCTGTGACCGATCCAATGGACCGGTTGCGGTCTTGGAATCAAGTGCTCCGGCCAAGTCGGATCTTCCGCTGCTACCGGTGACCCAGGGAGATGTATGGGTTTATCATGTCCACCTGCGAATCCCCGAAAATGTCACAGCGCCGGGTGCCGCAGAAGTGGAGCAAACCCACCAACGCACCCGCACCTACCTTGGGAAAATTTCGCCAGCAGCCGGTTTGCCGGAAGTCGATTGTTTCGAAATCACCGTGCCGCGGTCTCCGGTCGAGCGTGAGTTCGTGGAGATCCACGACGACCGCATCCTCATGCGCGGCTCCATGATCATGCGTCCCGAGACGACCCGGCCGATGTGGCTGGACCACCCGGTGCCTTTCGTCATCGCAGGCATGAAAGCCGGCACCGAAACCCCGGAAATCCAAGTGCCGGGTGGCAGCCTGTCGCGGAAAACCCAGGTCATCGGCCGCGAGGACGTGACCGTGCCCGCAGGGACATTTTCCAGCATCCGGCTACTGATGTTAGGAACAGACGGGGATCTTGAACTCCGCAGGACCATCTGGTTCTCGCCGGGAACTGGCATCGTGCGGGAGGAGAAAACCCGCTACCGACTGGGCAAGGTGATTTTCAAAGAGACCCAGGAATTGGCAAAAATGACCAAGGGCAGTGGCTGACACCGGAAACGGAAAAGGCCCGCCCCCCTGTGAGCGGGGCGGGCCTTTGGATCATCTGACTTTCCGACCGATGTCTAACGACACCGATGGAATGCGAATACTGCGGTTCCGATCAATTCTGGCATCTTCAAGGGTGGTCTGGGAACTTGTTGGAATTCCCAACGGACTGCACGAAGACCTGCTCAATTCCCGTCGCCTTGCAGGGTGACGAGAAATGTCTGGGGGGTGAAAAAATCCTCCTGCACGTCAAAGACTTCTCCGAGTGACAAGCCGACGAAATCGAAACCCGGATTCAGCGGTGCCAAGCCGCCGAAGGTGATTCTGACCGCGTCATTCTGATCAAACCTCAGTGATGGACCTCCGAATCCATTGTCGTTTTCGTGAGCGGAATTGACCACGAGAGTGGAGCCAAGAACCGCCTCGAAGATCACCAACCCGTAGCCGGGAACGAAGATCGACATTGGACTGAGTGAAAGCTCGGCACCTTCGTATCCGACGGCATCGAGCGTGAATGCGCTGGATGCCATGGGCGATCCGGCGACGAGAGCCGCTAAGAGCGGTAGTTTCATTCTCATTTTTTGGGGGGAG
>JBOFET010000046.1:0-2473 GCA_051648225.1 Luteolibacter sp. | reverse complement strand
CTGTTATCCCAACCGCCGTCCGGCAACATGAACTTGAGATGCGCCTCCAGCAAACGTCCGGCGATGCCGGCGAGCTCGGCGTCTCCAGAGGCATCTGCGCAGAGTGCCACCGCCACCAGGGATTCCTCGACATTGTAGCCGAGGTCCACCGCGCGGCAGCCGCGCGGGCTGGATGCGTCGGGCGGCTTGCCCTCGCCAAACAACAGGCCGTTAGGGCGGGTGAGGTAATCCTTGAGTCCGGAGGCGAGATGACGGCTGCGTGCAAGGTAGCTTGGACGATCAAGGAACCGGCCGAGAAGATCCATCGCCTGGATACCGGTGCAGCCGTAGTTGATGTTGGAAAAATCCAGCTCGGTGAAGTTCTGGTAGATGTATTCCCCTGCCCTACCCAGACGCTCGTGCCAGCGCTGGCGCGTCTGCGGGTCGAGCAGCTCGCCGTGGCGGTGCAGCGTCTCAGCCAGCGCGATCGCGCCGAACACGGTGATGCCGCGCCATGATTTCGGATCGGGAATCACGGTCCAGCTTCCGTCATCCTGTGAGACGTTTTTAGACCATTCGAAAACGGCGATTCCAGCCCTCAGGTATTTCTCCTCGCCCGTCACCTTCGCCATGTGCAGGAACGGATAGACCGCGTCCATGCAGCGCCCATGGATGAAATCGCAGGCCGGGCAGCCGAGTGCTCCGTGTTTGGCGGGATCCGCCGGATCATCGATTTGCACCGCCAGCATGCCATCGCACCAGTCGCGCAGCAGGTCGCGGGAAAGCACTTCAAACGAGTCATTGCCCGCAGCGGGAGCATCTTCCCCGGCGGCGCGAAGTGGGAGCAGCGAGAGCGCCAAACCGCTTGTTGCCAGAGTCTGGAGAAAGCGCCGGCGGGCGATGAATGCATGTCGGGTCTTTGCGTCCATTGGGAATTTTTGAATGATTGTTAGCGAGCTTGGGTGCACGCGTCTTTTTCAACCTAGCAGCTCCTCCACCACGTGGCCGTGGACGTCGGTGAGGCGGAAGCGGCGGCCTTGGAAGGTGTGGGAGAGGCGGGTGTGGTCGATGCCGAGCTGGTTGAGGATGGTGGCGTGGAAGTCGTGGACGTGCACGGCCCCTGGGGTGAACTTGTGTTTGGAGGGCTCGATGGGCTGGCCGTCCGGGTCGGCGATGTTGTAGCCGTATTCGTCGGTGGCGCCGTAGGTGATGCCAGGTTTCACACCGCCGCCGGCCATCCATGCGGTGAAGCAGCGCGGATGGTGGTCGCGGCCGTAGTTATCCTTGGAAAGCTTGCCCTGCGAGTAGGAGGTGCGACCGAACTCGCCGCCCCAGACGACGAGGGTGTCTTCTAACATGCCACGTTGTTTCAGGTCGGTGATGAGAGCGGCGCAGCCTTGGTCGGTTTCTTTGCATTGCTTGGGAAGCGCGCCCGTGACGTTGGCATGCTGATCCCAGCCGGGGTGATAGAGTTGGATGAAGCGCACGCCTTTTTCCGCGAGGCGACGGGCGAGCAGGCAGTTCGCAGCGAAGGTGCCGGGCTTCTCCGCGTCCGGGCCATAGAGATTCCGGATTGATTGCGGCTCGCCGCTGATGTCGGTGACTTCCGGCACGCTGGTCTGCATGCGATAGGCCATCTCGTATTGGGAAATGCGGGTTTCGATCTCGGGGTCGAGCTCGTTCTGGAAGTCGATCTGATTGAGGGTGGAAAGCTTGTCTAACAATGCGCGTCGGCCGGATTGGCAGATGCCGTCGGGATTGGTGAGATAGAAAACGGCGTCTTTCCCGGAGGAGAAACGCACGCCTTGGAAACGGGAGTCAATGAAGCCAGTGCCCCAGAGTCGGGCGGCGAGCGGCTGGTCGGTGGGCTTTTTCGTCACCAGCACGACGAAGCCGGGGAGGTTCTCGTTTTCCGAGCCGAGTCCGTAGGTGACCCATGAGCCGAGCGAGGGGCGGCCGGCGATCTGCGAGCCCGTTTGGAAAAAGGTCATCGCAGGGTCGTGGTTGATCGCCTCAGTCCAGAGGGATTTCACGAAGCAGAGATCATCTACTACGCCCGCCGTATGAGGCAACAACTCGCTCACCCACGCGCCGGATTTCCCGTGTCGGGCGAATTTGAACTGCGAGCCGGCGAGCGGTAGCGTGGCCTGGTTTCCCGACATGCCGGTGAGGCGCTGGCCGCGGCGGACTTCGGCCGGAAGCTCCTTGCCATTGAGCTCGTTGAGCAGCGGTTTGTAATCGAAGAGGTCCTGCTGCGCGGGGCCACCGGACATGAACAGATAGATCACGCGCTTCGCCTTCGGTGCGTGGTCGGCGAGGAGTTTCTCACCCATGGCAGATGCGCCGGAAAGCCGCTGCGGCAGCAAGGAAGCAAGCGCCGCTCCGCCGATGCCGGTGGAGAGTTTTGACAGGAAATGGCGGCGCGTGATTTGGAACATGGGATTGAGTGAGAAGATTTTCAACGCAGGGTGATGTTCGCGTCGAGGTTGAGAAG
>JBOFET010000045.1:0-12963 GCA_051648225.1 Luteolibacter sp. | reverse complement strand
GGAGAAACGACGTCATCCCCGGCGAGAAAACTTTTACCTCGCCGCCACCAGATCATACCCGCGCCAGTCGCCGATGGTGATGTCTGCGAAATCGCCGACGGGGATGGCCTCGTCCACCATTACGGAGCCGTCGATTTCTGGGGCGTCCCATTGGGTGCGGGCGATGCCGGGTTGCTCGACGAGGACGCGGACGGCTTTCCCGACTTGGGCTTGATTTGTCTCACCGGCGATTTTTTGAAGGGCGGCCATGGCGCGGGACCAGCGGCTTTTGCGAGTAGCGTGGTGGAGATGGCCGTCCATCTTGTGGGCGCGGGTGCCTTCTTCTTTGGAGTATTGGAAAACTCCGGCGCGCTCGAAGCGGAATTCTTCGATGAATTCGAGCAACTCTTGGAAATCTTCCTCGGTCTCGCCGGGGAAGCCGACGATGAACGTCGTGCGGATGCCGAGGCCGGGGATGCCAGCTCTCATGCGGCGCAGCAGGTCGCGGATGTAGTCGCCGCTGGTGACGCGCTTCATGGCGGTGAGCATTATATCGGAAATATGCTGGAGCGGGATATCGACGTATTTCGCGACTTTATCGCACTCGGCGATGGTGGTGATGAGTTCGTCCGACCAATGCGCGGGGTGGGTATAGAGCAGCCGGACCCAGAAATCGCCTTCGATTTTATTGATCTCACGCAGCAAGGTGGAGAGCGATTCGCCACGGGTGGAATCCACGGGCGAGCTGGGCGTCGGGCGTTTTCCTTCCCATTGATCCATGCCGAAATACGTGGTGTCTTGGGAAATGAGGTTGATCTCTCTGACGCCGGATTTCACCAGTGCCTCGACCTCGCGCACCACGGAATCTTGCGTCCGGGAGCGGTGTTTGCCGCGGATGGTGGGGATGATGCAGAAGGTGCAGGTGTGGTTGCAGCCTTCCGCGATTTTTACGTAGGCGAAGTGGTCGGGCGTGAGCCGCATCCGAGGCGTGGAGTAGTCTGGGACGTATTGCGGCTTCAACGTGACGAAATCTCGCGGGTCTTCGGTGGCGGACGGGCCTTCGGTTTTCTGGACCTCGGCGTGGTTTTGTTTTCCGAGCAGATTCTCAATGATGGGCGCGACTTTGGTGATCTGGTCGAGACCGATGAAGGCGTCCACCTCGGGCATGATGCCGGGTAGGTCTTTGGCGAAACGCTGGGACAAGCATCCGGCGACGATGATCTTCTGCCGCTCGCGATCCGGGTCTTCCGATCTGTCCTTCACGGCGCCGAAGATGGCGTCGATGGATTCCTGCTTCGCCATATCGATGAACGAGCAGGTATTGATGATGAGGACGTCTGCGAGTTCAGGATCCGGCGTGAGGGACATGCCCGCTTGCGCGAGGTGGCCGATCATGACTTCCGAGTCGATGAGGTTTTTAGCGCAACCAAGTGAAATGAGGCCGACGGTGGTGGACATGCTTTTTGGGTAAAACTGAGATTTTGAAATCAGAAAGCTGAAATCAATAGGGAGGCGGCAGGATGAGTTCGTCACCGACTTGTGGCTTGACCGGGCCAAAACCAGGCAGGGGATTGGCAATGGCGCCGTCCATTTCCACTTGGGAAACCTTGAGCTGGCCAAGGATGCCGGTCTTGCGACGGATGGCGACGGTGACACCGGGTTGCACTTGGTCGGGCATGAGAACCTCGAAGGTGACGAATCCACCCATTTCGGAATCCTCCACGTATTCCTGCACGCGACCGATGAGCAGAGCCTCGCTGATCATGCGGGCGCGGCGGAGCTCGGAGTCGCCGCTTTCGAGTTTGCGCTTGTCCATTTCGAGTTCCTCGGCGTCGGCGACGTTTGCGTCGCGCAGGGCCTTTTCGGCTTCGAGCTTCTGGATCGCCAGCTTGCCGGCTTCCATCTGGGCCTTCATGACCTCGATTTCGGCGGCATTTCCTGCGGCGGTGACGGCGGGTGCTTGGATGGTCTCGCTGCGGAGGAGTTGTAAATCGCGCTGCATCTTGAGGTTGTCCTGCTCCACGCGGAGTTCCTTGATCTGCTTTTCGAGGCGGGCGACCTCGTCGGGCGAGGTGTTTTTCACCCCGGTGGTCATGCCCTGCCAGGATACCGCCAGTGCGCCGAGCAGGAGCGCGATGGTGGCACCCAAGAGTAGTTTCATCGTGTCCATGGGCGGCACGTTGGACGGGTGGGGCGCGGATGTCAACGCGTGGAGATTTCAGGAATTTTCCGCTCCACCCACGGCTCAGGGTTGTTGGGCCTGGCGGCTCGCGATGCGGTCGCGGATGGATTGTGGCACGGCATTTGTCTGAAGCCACGCTTGGGCGGAGGTGGGATCGCGCTCGATCCAGTTGTCGAGCATGCGGCGATACATCTGGTCGCGCTGACGCTCGTCGCCAATGCGGGAAATCTGGCTGGCGGCGATCGCGGGATCGGTGCCGTAGGAATGCCAGATGAAATTCTGCACCACGCGGTCGGTGACGTCGTTCGCGTATTGGTCCATGAGGGTGACGGCGGCTTTCGGATCGGCCGAAGCGACGCTGCTGACCATGCCGCGGAGGGCGTTGCTGCGATAGTCGCCAGCGGGGAGAGCCTTCATGGAAGCGAGTGCGGCTTGTGGATCCTGTTTCGCCCAGGCGCTGTAAACGTCATTCATGCGGCGTTGTGCGGCTTCGCCGGGATTGGCGAGCAACCAGGAGGCGGTGCCGGCGGGGTCGGTGAGAGCGAGCTTCTCGGCGGCGCGCAGGATGGCGCCGTTTCGCAGGCTTTCGTCAGTGATGCCGGCGATCCAGGCGCGGGTGGCTTCTGAACCTTGCTGGAGGAGATGGGGGATCATGTAGTCGAGGCCCTTGGCACGTTCTTCGCTGCGCGGCATCGCGGCAAGGAGCTGCGTGGCGCGTGTCGGGTCGGACTCGATGAGGCCGCGGATGATTCCCGGCAGGTGAGGGTTCGCGCCCTCGCCCGTGAAATCGGCCATCGCCCAGCGGATGGCCGCTTCCGGATCGTTGGTGGCCCACGAAGTGAGGATGGTATCGGTGGCGAAGCTGTTGGTCGTGTTCTTCTTGGCGTAGGTGAGAGCGGAAAAAGGATCCGCCTGCGCCCAAGCGGTGAGGAGCAGGGAGTATTCCCCCATCCGGCTGTCGGTGATGCCGAGGCTGCGAAAGTTCGCGACGACCTGCTCGAAGTCTCCGGGGGCGAGCTTGTCGATGAACGCAAGCAAGGCACGGTTCCGATCCAGCGGATTCTCCCCGCGGACGATGGCTTCCATGCGTGCCAGTTGGTCGGCGATCGTGCCGCCTGCATTGGACTTTTCCCGCGCCAGGGGCCGAGGTGTGCGTTTCACCTCTGCGGTGGAATCCCGGGATGCAGAACGGATCGTGCGGACCTCCGCCTGTGCTTCTTGCTCGGCAGGTGGGCGGTCTGAAATCGAGACCCTTCCGGCGATAAATCCACCCACGCCGATGAGGGCGAGAGCAACGAGAGTGAGGGTGGGCGTGAGTTTCATCTCCTTTTTCACTCGGGCGAGCTTAGACCACGGTAACGCTCCGTGCTTGGGATTTTATTCAAAAAATCCAGGTCGGATAGGATTTGGAACCCCCTGAAAATCAGCCCGCAAACGCATTTGCTGGCATACCGGAAACCCCGAGGCCGCGGATCACCCACAAGCGCCCGGCGTGCTCCTCTACCACGGATTTGTGAACGCCGGTGGTCACGTAGAGATCGGCCAGACCGGGCCCGCCGAAGGCACAGGCGGTGGTTTCCAAGCACGGCAGGGTGATGCGCCGGAGTTCTTCGCCAGTCGCCGGGTTGAAACATGCCACGCAGGCCCCGTGACAAAAGGCGATCCACAAATTTCCCTCCGCATCGAGCGTCATGCCATCCGGGGAAGCCTCGATGTGGGCGGTGGAAACCACACTGCGCAAGTTCCGCAAGTGACCGTCCGGTTCGTAGTCGAAGGCGAGCACCTCTTGGCGCGGAGTGTCGATGTAATAGACCGTCTTCCCATCCGCCGACCAGGCGATGCCGTTCGAGTTGGTGACCGGGCCGAAGGCTTCGTGGAGGGTCAGGTCCGGGTCGAGGCGGTAGAGTCGGGCATCGCCGGTTTTTTTCACCAGGCTGATGGTTCCGACGAAAAACCGACCGTCGGGCGAGCATTTCCCGTCGTTGAAGCGGTTGTCCGGCTTGTCTGGCTCCGGATCGGCGATGGCGGTGAGTCCGCCGGTCTCCTCATTGAGAAACAACAGCCCATGATCGCCGGCGATGACCAGTCCGCCGCTTTCCCGGGGGACGACGGTGCCGACACGCTGGCCGATTTCCCAAGATTTCTCATCGCCGCTCGCCGGATCGAAGCGGTGGACGCGCTGCCCCTCGATATCGACGAAGTAGAGCGCCCCCTGCCACCAGACTGGGCCCTCGCCCCACTGGCTGCGGATGTTGGAAATCGGTGAAACAGTGACCATGGCCGCAGCCTAAAATCGAGGAGGAACGCTGACCATGGCAAAATCGCATCCCAGAGCTTTCATTTTCTCTAACTTCCTGAAAGGGTGCTGCCCATGCGAGGCAGTGCGTCCATGGATGTGGTGAAAGTGTGGCTCTACGCTGCGGCGTCTGTCGCGCTCGGTGCCTGGCTGGCTCCGCTGCTTTACAATGCCGGGATGGCGCTCGTGGATGTCTCGTCGAACAAGCAAACAAACGGATTTCTCGAGTGGCTGGCCGGGATCTGCCGGGCGGCGGAGTTCCCCGGATTCTTCGGCTTCAGCTTGGTTTTCGCCGCAGGAATTCTGTTTTTGCCTGCGATCAGCTGGATGGGTGGCGGCCAGATGGGGGCGCGTCCGGCCACCCGCGAGTTGCGCCTGCCCCAAGGAGCTCGCACCCAGGAGCTGGGCCAGCGTCTGCTGTCGAATCCACGCGGCCTGCGTCAGGGCGCGGTGGGTTTTCTGCTGGTGACCTTGCTTTTTCTGCTCATCGCCGGGGTGTTGGTCCTGGCTGGGGTGTTGGACTGGAAAAGTCTGGGTCCACGGCCATTTGGATTGCTGCTGCGCGGCTTGTTCGTCGCGTTCGCGCTGGCGGTGTTTCAGGAAATCCTATTTCGCGGGATCGCGCTGGGGATTTTCCTGCGGGCCATGCGTCCAGCGGCGGCGCTTGGGCTGTCGGCGATGCTTTTCGCGTTTGTGTATTTCCTCCATCCGCCGCCCGGGCTGAACGTGGCGGACCCGGATGCAGCCGGGGTGGGATTCGAGCTTTTGGGCAAAATCCTGGCGCAGTTTTCCGAATCTCGCGGCGTCTTCGGCATCTTTACTCCGTTGCTGGCACTCGGATTCGTCCTCGCCTACGCGCGCTGGCGCACGGCGTCGCTCTTTTTGCCGATCGGGCTGCACACCGGCTGGATTTTCGTCAACGGACTGCTGGAAAATGCGACGCAGGCAGCTGCCTCGCCCGGTTCCCTGGTTGGGTTCGTCTCCGGAATCGTACCTCTGGCCGGCATCGTGGTCGCCGGGGTGCTGGCCAATTTCCTCACCACCGACCCGGATGCCGCCGACCCGAGCGAGAACTAAGACCGGCGGCTGGAGGAAATGGCTGTCCTGCTCGCTGGACCTGCTCTATCCGCCACTCTGCGTGGTCTGTGGCCGGGGATTGTCGGACGGTCGCGCCTTGTGCGATGCCTGCGACGCGGACTTGCCCCGGCTGGCAGAGCCGTTTTGCGAGTGCTGTGGCGAGCCGTTCCAAGGACAAATCGACGGGCCGTTCGATTGCCCGAATTGCAGCAAACTGAAGTTTTTCTTCGAGTTCGCCCGTCCCGCCATGGTCCGGGACGACCGCACGCTCGACATGATTCACCGGCTGAAATATGGCCGCGAACTTCATCTCGCCAAGGACCTCGGGCGTCTCGCCGCCGAGTCCTTCGCGGATCCCCGGCTAGACGAGGCTCTCGCCGGAAATTGGCCGCTGGTGCCCGTGCCGCTGCACCGCAAGCGCCTCCAGCACCGCCATTTTAACCAAGCCCGGGAAATTTCCCGGGAGCTCGCCCTGCACGTCGGCCTGCCGGTGGTCCACGCGCTCAAGCGCACCCGCGACACCGGGCACCAGACCTCACTCACCCGCGCCCAGCGCTTGGAAAACCTGCGCGGAGCCTTCGTCCCGAGCCGCAGCGGGCAGCTCCACCTCGAAAAATCCCCGGCGGGCGCGGTCCTCGTGGACGACGTGCTCACCACCGGCTCGACAGTCGATGAATGCGCGAAAACGCTCCGTCGCGCCGGATTTCAGAAAATCCTCGTCGT
Source organism: Luteolibacter sp. (assembly GCA_051648225.1). Classification (GTDB taxonomy): domain Bacteria; phylum Verrucomicrobiota; class Verrucomicrobiia; order Verrucomicrobiales; family Akkermansiaceae; genus Luteolibacter. The sequence goes on along the minus strand of JBOFET010000045.1, from coordinate 6,706 downwards.
CACCGTGATGCGAGGTTGATCGAGCCCGGCTTCTCGAACCGCTTCAGTGCGAAATGGCAGATCACTGCGGTGACGCCCAGCGCCAGCATCGGCAGGATGCCCGAGCGCAGCGAATCGCCCACGCCCCACGGCCGCAGTTCATGCAGCGGCACCGCCTTGTGAAGCATGTTGAACCCCTTGAACGCCGCGATCCAGCCGGCGTGCAGGCCGATGGAAAACCAAAGCGCCCCGGTCCGCAGCCGTGCCGTGGCCAGGATCATCCCGATCACAAAAAGCGTCGCGAAGTCCGTCACGAAAAACAGCGGATCGGTGAAGTGCAGCAGGATTTTCCCCAGCAGCTCGAATCCCGCGAAGGCAGCCGCCGGATTCGCGATCACCACCCCGTCCGGCGGCGCGAGAAAATGCACGAAGGCAAACAACAACGAAGTGCCGATGCTTGCAGCAAGCGGCTTCGCAAACCTCAGCCACAGCCCGAGCAACAGTCCGCGGAACAACCACTCTTCCAGCAACGAAGCGGCCACGGCCGGAATGATCATCCGCTTCAGCAATTTCCCCAGCTCCGGCGGATTCGGCGTCGGCACGTAGGCCCCAAGCGCGGTCAGGATCATCCCCATCGCCAACAAAATCCCACCGGCGATCACGCAGCCCGTGGCGACTTGTAGCACTCCGGATGTCCACCCCACGCGCGTCCGCCGTTCCATCGGCACGCCCGACGCGGCGCGGATCGCGCGGATCCTCATCATCAGCAGCGGCAGCATGAAAATCGCGGAAACCGTCATCGCCCGGCTGAAATACTTCTCCAGCTTCGCCCGCCCGCACGACCTGCCGAGCGATTCCCAGACCGAGGCCAGTTCCTGCGTCGCCGCGACCTCCGCGAAATTTTTCCCAGCCTGATAGGCCCACGGCGCGGCGATGGCAGCGACGAGCAGCGCCGCCAGCACCCAGATCACAATCGCTCCAGCCTCGGATTTGAGGAAACGTTTCAACCCCGCAGGTCTTGAAACTTGGGCCGGGATTTGTCCAGCGATGTTTGGGGCGGGAAATCTCCGTGGGATGCTCCATCCTCCCCTCCCCCGATCTTACCAATCTTCTATTTTCGAAGATCCAGCGAGAGGTGATAAAGGCAGAGCTTGATCATAGGTTCAGGCAAAAACAGCACGGTTTCCATCCGTGGAGTTTCCAAGTCGATGATGATCCGCTTTTCATTGGCTCGGAGATCGAGCACCCAGGCTGTCGCACCGCCAGTTCTTGGTTCGATGAAATCCGAGGTGCTGCCCATCGGCATCGCAGCTTGTTTCCAAACCAGATAGTCGGGGATGGATGGATCGTTCCGGGTTTCGGACTTGATCTGAATCGCGACCACTTGATCCGCCTGATCCACGATCACAAACAGCCGATTATAGACCCCGTAGCGGATGTCATACTCATAGTTGATCATTCCTGGCGGGAACCCAGGTGCCAGTGCCGGGCGTGGCGATGCCTGTCCCGGACGTTGGACAAGCAGGGCAAGCGCTTTCAGTCGCGGCATCAGATAGGGAATCGAAATTTCTCCGCCTCCCGGAAACAAAGCGGACCCGCGATAGATCAGCGCCTCGGGATGGGCTTTGGCATCATTCTCAGCTTGTCCGTAATCTGAGAGAACACTCTGCAGATCCTTCATCACCCGGCTCTTCCCGCCGGACGACTGGGAAAGCGCACCACCCATCCTACCCCGGACGATTCCCCTCGGTTCCGCCGCCGTTTCTATCTCTTTTTCCGCCACTACCCCCTTCCAGTTCGCCACATACTCACGGTCCGCCTTCACGAGATCTGCGGTTTTCACCGTGATCTCCCGGCCATCCTGCAGCTTGATCGTCGCAGTGGAATTGTCCGGGGCTTTGCTGACGAGCGTTCCAGCGCTTCCTTTGCCAGTTGTTGTGGGTGTCCAGACGCGAGCTGCCTCAACAGGCGCAGGCTTGGCAACGGTGGAAGCAAGTGAACCCAGAAGCATGAGGGTCGAGATAGCTGATAGCGGAATGACACTTTTCAAAAATACATCTATTTCATTCATAAAATTGATTTCTAGAATCGTCTTCACCTCGGGTGGTTTTCCGATATATGGAAAAAGCTTTCAGTAATCAACAAGGCAACTGGCCAAAGCTTTCCTCAGCTCTGACACGCCATTTTCAGTGATATCAGTCCCAGAAACATCAATGCGCCGCAATGCTTTCATTTCCTTTAATGCGGGAATACTCGCGTCTGTAATACGGGTTCTGTAGAGAAAAAGCTCTCCAAGCTGGCGCTTAAGCGGCATTAGTAATGCGATTTGGGAGTCGGTGATTCCGGATCTGGAGAGGTCAAGGAAGTCAAGTTCTCCCAAGTGTGACAAAGCTAACACACTAGAATTTGGCATTGATTTCACATCCGTTAGTCGAAGGGATCGTAACAATTTAAACTCAGCTAATCGATTAAATCCCGCCGGACCGATCCTTGCTGCATTGACATTGAATATTTTGAGATTCGGGAAGGCGTTTAAGATCGCGGTTACCCCATTGTCACTCACTTGAGTTGCCTCGCCCCGCAGGCAGACCTCTTCAAGGTTTGGGAAAGGTTTAATATGGATTAGGGATTCAGGGGCTATGCCGGTGTTGTCCAATCCTAGATATCGCAATGACTTCATCCCTCCGAGCGCTGAGAGCATTTCGGAACTTACGTCAGACTCGGCGAGTTCCAGCCTCACGAGATTTTGCATCTCAGCGATTTTTTTCAGGGCCGTGGGCGGCAGCTTACAATCCCCCAACGACAATGCGCTGAGATTCTTCAAATTCATCAGGACGCTAAAGTCCAATTCCAACAGATTACAGTGCCAAAAAGACAGTCCTTCGATTGCCTGCATTTTTCCGATAGCGGCAAGCTCACGACCGTTAAATCTTGTGCCATCCAGATACAACCTCTTGAGCTTTTTCAGCTGCACCAATGGCTCCAAGGATGTGTTACTTATTCCAGTGTGACAAAGGCTGATCGTCTCTAGGTTGGGGCAGCACCCGAGCCCATTGATCAGTTCCGAGCCAACCGCTACTGGTGTATGCCAAAATGAAATGGATTGGAGCATTTCGTTTCTACCGAGAGTCTTGAAAGTATCTACACTAATCCTGCATCGATCAAAATGCATGTCTTTCACTCCTTTAAGTGTATGAAGGGGCAACGCTGGGACTGAGTTTAACGAGAAATTGATATTTTCAAGACGATCGCACCCGACCAAAAGGGCGGCATCTTCTTCGGTGAACGGAGCCTCCGCTAGACTCAGGCTTTTCAGCTCAATCACTCCTTTTGGGATCTCTTCTTCACTCTTCATAATCATGCTGCGGGAACCCCGCCAGATCTCGACAGAACCCTTTTTTCCTAAAACAGATTCTGCCAGTTTACGCTGATGCTCAGGGTCGGTTTGTTTAAACGGAGTGGCGTCCTTGGCATTCGCCTCGACTACGCTAGAGAGTTCCCGCGCCTGGGAGACACTTTTCGGTGAAAGCTTATTGAAAGGAATCGTGTAGGTTTTTCCTTCCCTGCGGATGACCACCGCCTCGCCTTCTACTTCAACGAAGTCGCCTTGGATTACGATCCCTTGAGTATTGGTCCAAGTCAGAGGTGCGGGGCTTTGCTGCGCAGCAAGGGGTAGGGGAAGGATCGCTAGCAGAATGAATTTTGAAAAGAAGTATGCTTTCATGATCGTTTTTCATGCGGGAATTTTTCAGGATTCACATTTTTAATGTTCCAAATGCTGATCGAAAAGTTGCGCCTTTGAGTCGTGTCTAATGCCATCAAGTTTGAGGCAACGTCACTTCTACGACTCAGAAACATTTCGGGTTGCAGGTGGTAGGGAGCGAGCGCTTCATGAAGCACACACTCCCTACCGGGCGAATCAAGATTACTGCCCGGTGGCACGGGCTTGGATGGTGGCGAAGCCGGCTGGCATGACGGTGTTCACCTGCCATAGCGAGGATGAGGTGGTGCCGCCTGCGACCGGAGTATTGATGTCGAGCGAGGTGAACGCGCCATACTTGCCTACGATGCGGAGGTTCACTTTACCACCGGCGGTGGAGAAGTTCTTGGTCTCCACGACAATGGTAACGGCGGTGCTCTTCTGGATGCCGATGTCGGCACCTGTGATGAGTGGAGCCCTAGGGTCCAATGGAGCAGGTGCACTGTCCACGCTCACGACTCTCACAGTTGGCGATGTGTCGGAAGGGAAAAGAGTGGGAGTGGTTCCCGGAGCGACGGCGATTGTCAGCGGGGTGGTGGTGATGGTGGCAGGCATGGAGTTGGCCTCCACACGGACTCGGCCAGTGGTGGCGGCGTTCAGAATGCCGGTGCCTGTCACTTGGTTGGCAACAAGCTTGATGGCTCCGCCGCTACCAGTGTTAGTGCCAGTTCCACCTGAGGAGGTAACACTTCCACCTGTTTGGAATTGAATCGTTCCCGTGGCTGCAATCATCATTGCGCCTCCGCCGCCAGAGCCGGTAGTGGTACCAGACGTAGATGCGCCTCCTGAACCTCCAATAAGCGGGAAAATTTGGGTATTACCATAAACCCCGTTGTATGATCCGTTGGGATCGTAATATCTAGAATCACGATTGTCACCACCACTAGGACCTAATCCGAATCCACTGCCTAAGGACAAACTCCCTGCCCCGCCCCGGAATCCACCCGGTCCAGGTTCCACAGGGAAAATCGAATCTGTCCCTACCACAGCATTTTTCCCGTTCAGGCTGATGGTTCCCGAAATGTTCACGCTGTTCTGCACGAGCCAGACGACGGGGGCGTAGCTGGGATGGTTCTTGAAGGTCACCGTGGTCCCGGCGGGAATATTAACGGTGGAGTATTTGTAAACGACAACCCAGCGGGTGGAGTCGTAGATACCTCTAGCACCAACGCCTGAACTTGTGAGCGCATCTCCGGGGTCGGCCAGAGATAGGTCAATTTCGTAAACTGCTCCGGTAGCGTTGAGAGCACCATTGGAGCCGTTTGCTGCCGGAATGGTGAGCTGTGCATGGATTGACGCGATGCTGCCGAGGAGGCAGAGAAGGACGGGGGGTGTGTTGTTTTTCATTGGTTTGATTCAGTATTGGGCTGTAGAGCCGGGTTCGGTGTTGAGGACGCTGACGGCGCGGGAGATGGCTTCGACGGGTGCGGGATTGGATCCGAAGTTGAAAACGGTGGTCTCACGGGAATAGACTTCGCCGATAGTGTTGGGACCAGGGATGCCATCGCCATTGTAAACGGAGATGGCGCGGGAAATGGCTTCGACCGCTGCGGGATCGGCCCCGAAGTTGTGCACGCTGACGGCACGCGAGTAATACTCCGGGATGCTGTAGGTAGGCGGCCCCTCACCATTGAATACCGAGACGGCGCGGGAGATGGCTTCGACCTCCGCAGGATTCGAGCCGAAGTTGTAGGTAGTAAGCTCACGGGAATATACCTCCTTGATGCCTTCCGCCGGAATGCTCTGCCCGTTGAAGACTGAGACGGCGCGGGAGATGGCTTCGACTTCTGCTGGATTCGACCCGAAGTTATAAGCGCTCACCTCGCGGGAATAGACTTCCTTGATGGCGTCCGCCGGGATGCTCTGTCCGTTGAAGACGGAGATTTGTCTGGAAACAGCTTCTTGTCCCACGGTGGAGGTTCCGAAATTGAAGACGGAAACTTCGCGGGTGTGGACTTCGTTGAGCCGCACGGTCCCCCGTTTCCAGAGGAAGTAGTCCAGATTGTTGCGCCCTCCTGCATTCGGCTCCGGGCTGGGCATGAAGGCGTCATTGGGGTTGAAGGGATCCAGGTAGAGGCGGCTCAGTTCCCAGAAATCGTCGATGAGGTCATTGTCTTGATCTTCGGGAGCGGAGACGCTGATGCGCTTGGCCCGGAAAAACGCCCGCTTCTCGCCTACCGGTGGTGTGTAGCCGAAGGTGGGACCGGTGCTCCCCAATGAGAGCAAGATGGTATCGAAAAAGCGGAGATCATCGGAGCGCTGGAATCCGTAGTAGTATTCCGAGGTCTGCCCGAGTCCGAGCTGATACTCGGGACCGACCTTGTTGAAGGTGAACGGGAAGTCTTGTGCCCTCGCGGTGGCGCTACAGAGACAGGCGACACAAGCGAGGAAACGGACGACGGCGGCGGGAGTGGTCATGCGTTTTTTTATCGGTTAGGCCAGCGTGACCATGCCCGCTGGACTGGGCACGGATTCTCCGGCGTCGTTGAGGGCGGTGATTTGGAATTCTAGGAGAACGCCGAGGGGGAGGGCGGTGAGGGTGGCGTCGCTTTCGGTGACGGTGGCGGCGGGGGTGAAGGTGGTTTCGCCGGGTTTTTTCTGCCAGACGCGGTAGCGGTCGGTGCGGCGGGTGTCGGGCCAATCGAGGAAGAGCAGGCCGCTGCCGGCGATGCCGGGGGTGAGGGTCGGGGCCTCTGGGATGGCGGGCGTTTCAGGATCGGCAGGGGCGCTAAGACCAAAGCGGTACCAACGGGGATCTTCGTCCGGGAGGAGGATGTCCAGCTCATTGATGAGGCCTCTCATGCGGGTGCGGAGGGCCTCCATGGCGGTCTCGCGGGAGGTGCGGCTGGTTCCTAACTCGGTGAGCGCGGCGGCAAGAACGGAGCGGGCGGCGGCGGCGGCGGTGTGGAGGGCGGCGGCATCGGCACTGGTGATGTCGAGCGGGGCGTTTTCGAGGGCGGGGTGATC